>NZ_JAWLIR010000014.1:0-18011 GCF_033485195.1 Sporosarcina beigongshangi | reverse complement strand
CCTTTACATGAAATGCCGCTGCCTCGGTAACTTCAACAACTTGTGCCATGCGTGTTCACCTTCCCTTTGTTTTCTATTATCTATCATAGCAAGGAATTTATACTTAACGCAATCATAATTACTCGTCTAATCAATTACGCCTCGGCGTAATTGCGTCCAGATTTTGAATTGTGCCCACAGGATGTGGGTATGCAGTCATTGCGACAGGACGTCGCGAACTTAGACTGCCCCAATTAACTCCCTTCAAAATCTGTGACATCCGCCGGAGGCTTTAACTTGATTCAGCAGTTGTTTGAACTCCCAAAGATTTGAATGCCTATTTAGATTCATCCCACCATTTATTGAAGTGAGGGACTTCTGCTGAAGCAAGTTAGGGGTTTTTACGCTATAATGAGAGAGATGGTACGAAAGGATGATTCAAATGGAGATCACCCCATATTACGATAAAAAAATAGCATGTCTCAATTGTAAAAAAAATTTTGTCACAACAAAAGTCCGTTCTAGATTTGTCCGAGTCACATCCCATGAAAGTGATTTTAAACCTGTCTACTCAGATCCTGAAATCAAACCACTTCTGTATAATGTTGCAGTCTGCCCACATTGCGGCTTCTCATTCACAGATGATTTCGCGCCTTATTTTGCGCCTGGAACAAAGGAAGAGATAGACAAAAAAATTACAGCACAATGGAATGGACGCTCATACGGTTCTGAGCGTGATATCGACGAAGCCATTGAAACGTACAAGCTTGCCTACCTCAGCGCCTTATTAAAAAAGGAAAAAGCACTTTCCATCGCAGGACTTACTTTACGCGTTGCTTGGTTATACCGCGACAAAGATGAGCAGCAAGAAGAACAGCGCTTTATGAAAATTGCTAGGGATTTATATATTAATTCTTATTCTGAAGGGGATTATTCAGGCACTCAAATGACTGAAACGAGAGTACTTTATATCATTGCGGAGCTTTCTTGGAAAATCAGTGATAAGGAAGAGGCGATTCGTCATTTCTCACGAGTGATTGAAGGTCAACGTAATTCGACTGAACCACAAATTATTCAAATGGCCAAGGATCGTTGGCAGGAAATTCGAGAAGTGTAATCGAAAAAGCAGGCCATAATTTGGCCCGCTTTCGTAGTATTTACTAAATCAGAATACTTGCTCCACTTCGACAACACCTGGAACTTCTTCAAGAAGAGCACGCTCAATACCTGCTTTTAATGTGATTGTTGAACTTGGGCATGTTCCGCAAGCGCCAAGAAGGCGAAGTTTCACGATGCCGTCCTCAATATCAACCAATTCACAGTCGCCGCCATCACGTAATAGGAATGGGCGTAATTTATCTAATACTTCTTGTACCGGTTCAGTCAACATTGTATCTGTCATTGTTTTTTAACTCCCCTTTCATTATACTTATTATAAACTGCAATCTAAAAAAAATCCAATAATGCGCCGAAAGGAGTTTATTCATTTGAAAAAGGATAAAGTAAGCATCGAAATTTACGGGGCAGAGATCATCTGTGCCAGCTGTGTAAATGCACCTTCCTCCAAAGACACATATGAATGGCTACAAGCTGCTATCGACAGAAAGTATCCGAATCAGCCATACGACATTCAGTATATTGATATCGACGCAGAAAATATCGCGGATGCTAAACAAAGCGCACTTGCGGAGCAAGTACGTAATGATGAATTTTTCTACCCACTGGTCATGATTGAAGACGAAATGATTGGTGAGGGTTATATTCAACTCAAACCGGTCTTTGCGGAACTTGAAAAACACGGTTTTGTAGCACAGGCTTAATAATGAAATAAACCTCTTCATGACTAATCATGAAGAGGTTTTCTTTTTTACCCATTATGCCATTTGTACATCCACAGTACGCCTGATTTTAGCAGCCTTGCAATACGTCCCGTGACAGTTCGATCTGCAAGATAGGCAAAGCCTTGTTTCTTTCCTAATGAACCGAGGAAGCCTTTTAGCTTTATTTCTGGCATCTTCTCCGGTAATGCTTCGCCACTCCATACTAAGCGCAACACTTTGACGATTTGTTCCGCCTGCTCCTCAGCTACCTGAGCACTAGGAGCGTAAGGTAGTGAAGCACAATCCCCTACGACATAAACATCGTTAAACGAAGGCAACTGATGATGCATATTAAGCACTACGCGGCCTGAACTATCTTTTTCAGTCTCAATGTTTTGAACGGATGCAACAGGACGAATACCCGCCGTCCACACAACAGCGTCGACTGGAATTGTTTCTTCATGATTATACAGCGCATTCGGCTCTACTCTTGTAATGTTAGAATTCGACACGACATCTACATTATGATCGTCAAACCACCCTTTGACATAATTACTAAGTCGCTCAGGGAAATCACGCAAAATTCGTGGGCTACGATCAAATAATTTAATGTTCAAGTCGGGTCTACTTTCACGCAATTCACTCGCTAGTTCAATGCCACTTAAACCAGCGCCGACGATTCCGATTGTAGCACCTGCTCCAAAACCAAGAATTCTCTCATGAGCAATTCTTGACTTGCCGATTGTTTGAATACTATACGTGTATTCAGCAGCTCCTGGTACATCATGATAGTTGTCCTCACAGCCAAGACCGATGACAAGCTCATCATACTTAATCTGAACGCCATCATCGAGATAGACACATTTTTCATCTGGCCTGATTTCAATAATTTCACCGCCAACCACTTTCAATCTGTCGTGGATAGGTAATGCAACGCGGACCTCAGAATCTGACACTGTCCCAGCCGCAAGCCCATAAAACTCCGTTTTCAAACTGTGGAAAGGGGTCCGATCGACAAGTGTAATTTCAATATCATCTGGAAGATCCTTCGTCAATAAACGTAGCATAATACGCATATTACCGTATCCAGCACCAAGTAGTACAAGTTTTCTCATAACTTTTCTCCTTCATAATACAATAATCCGTTACTTTCTCATTCCGATTATATCAGTTTGTGACAAGCTTCACAATGAGTCATTGTAAAGTAACTTTCTTTGTTCGAAGTAATACAGAGGAATTGACGTGTGAAGAAAAAAGGAGTAGGATTCCAAGTGAGTGAGGTGATCGCCATGAATCCAATTGTCGAATTTTGCATAAGTAATCTTGCAAATGGATCACAAGAAACTTTCGAAGCATTGGAAAAAGATCCAAATCTAGACATTCTTGAATATGGTTGTCTGAGCTATTGTACAAAATGTATGGAAACACTTTACGCAGTTGTCAATGGTGAAATTGTCGAAGCTGACACACCTGAGGAACTGACCAAACGTATCTATCAATTCATCGAGGACAATCCGCTCTTTTGAGCATTTTGGCTAACCGCCCAGTTAAGGCGGTTAGCTTTTTAATTTCTTTCAGCTCCATTCCAACAATGTTGGAAATAGATACGTCGGTTGCTGCTCTTTTAACAATACGTCCTCCGTCGATGTTACCCCACCTGCTACATGAAGCGTATCAATTCCAAAACGTATTCCAGCTTGGATATCGGTGTCATAGTTATCTCCAACCATAATCATCTCTTCCTTACGATAGCCTTTTTCCTTTTGAATGAAACCTAACATAGATGATTCTGGTTTTCCAACAAAGACAGGCACTTTCCCAGTTGCACTCTCCATCAGCTTCACAAAAGAACCATTTCCCGGAACAAGGCCTTTCTCTGTTGGAAAGGCCTGATCACTATTCGTTGCGATGAAATGAGCACCTGCTCGAATAGCAAGACAAGCGGCTGCTAGCTTTGCATACGTAATATCACGGTCAATTCCCATCACAACCACATCTGGATTGTCCTGTTTGAGCTCAATTCCTTCTTCTACTAACGCTTCCTCAAGCCCTTTTTCGCCAATCATCATGACAGACGCATCTGGATAATTCGCCTTGCAATATTTCGCTACCGCAATAGCAGACGTCATAATATGAGCAGCATCTGTTTGGATACCAAATGAAGCGAGTTTTTCTTGAAGCTGTAAGCGCGTCATAGAAGAATTATTTGTAATAAAATAAGGATTGATACCCCGCGCTTGGGCACTTGCGATGAAAGACACTGCCTCTGGAATCGGTTCAATCCCTCGGTAAACAGTTCCATCTAAATCAAGACAAATCGCTTTATATTGATCCATCTTCATTTATCCTCGGGTAAAAATGCGGATACTGGACCTAGTTCATTTTCAAGGTAATAACGGACTTTGTTTGGAAATTCTTGAAGTTCTTCTAATGTGTCATGGAGTACTTTGTTAATTTCAGTAATATCCACTTCTGTGAATTCGCGAACAATCATTTTTCTGAGGTCGATTACTTGTTTTAGTGGTGCCGCCATTTCAGGTGTTACGACACGCTCATCTTCCATAATATCAATGATATCCTCATAACTCCCAGGATCACGCATGATGAAACCGTCAATCATCGAATTACCAACGTCAATAATAGATTCAATAACAACTTGTGCGATTCGTTCTAACGCCAGTGAATGAACTTCGTCATCTGTCCAATGACTTCCATTTTCATATACCCCAAGCAAATGCTCCATATGCTCGAGTGCTTTATTAATTTGATTTCTATCTACAAAGTACACAGACTGTCCCTCCTGATTGCTATGATTAGCATTATGTATCCTTTTCTATAATACCATATCTCGCTCACTCCATAAAAAAGACTCGCATATGGACCATAGCATCCATATGCGAGCCGTGTTATTCTACTGCTTCTGTAAGCTGTAAATCTGGTTTGATACGCTCCGCTTTTCTCAAAACGAAATAAGCGCAGCCAAAATTACAATATTCATAAAGATAATCCTGCAAAGTGCCAATCTTTGTTTCATACGTTGCCTTCTGGTTCGTATCATCGAAGAAACCTTTTAAGCGAAGTTGACCGTATCCCCAGTCACCAAGTATATAGTCATATTTAAGAAGAACATCACTATAACGTGCATGAAGTGCTTCTTCATTGAAGCCATCACGATAATTCTTCACGATTTCAAACTGCCAATCATCTAACTTTATCATTCATTTCACCGCCACTTAATCGATTGCACCTTTAATCAATTACGCCGGAGGCTCAACTTGAATCAGCAGGGCTTACTGATTCAAGTTGATTGTAGCGAGCCTTCAAGCTCTATTTCACCACGACGCTGTACTTCTTTGGCTGCAGCATTGACTTGCTCATCAGCATGGTAACTCGAACGTACTAATGGGCCAGCCTGACAATGTGTAAAGCCTTTGGACATTGCAATTTTTCTTAATTCACCGAATTCCTGCGGCGAATAGTATTTCTGTACTTTTAAATGTTTTTTCGTTGGCTGCAAATACTGACCGATTGTCATAATATCTACTTTATGCGCACGCAAATCATCCATCGTTTCTAAAATTTCCTCATGCGTTTCACCAAGACCGAGCATTAAAGAAGATTTTGTAGGAATTGTTGGTTGCATTTCTTTTGCACGAAGTAGTAGTTCCAATGAACGATCATAAGTTGCCCGAGCACGAACTCTTGGCGTCAGGCGCCTTACGGTTTCTATATTATGGTTGAGTATATCAGGCTTTGCATCCATTAGACGCTTCAAATTATCATAGTCGCCCCCCATATCCGATGGTAACACTTCCACAGTGGTGAACGGGTTTTTTCGGCGTATGGCACGAATCGTTTCTGCAAAAATGGCAGATCCGCCATCCTTCTGATCATCACGCGCAACTGCTGTTACAACAGTATGCTTTAAATTCATAAGTGCAACCGAATCCGCAACGCGTTCTGGTTCTGCTATATCTAGTTCTGTTGGTAATCCTGTTTTGACTGCACAAAAGCGACAAGCGCGCGTACAAACTGCTCCAAGAATCATGAACGTTGCTGTGCGACGCTCCCCCCAACATTCGTGGATGTTCGGACAGCGGGCTTCTTCACATACGGTATTCAAATTATTCTCTCGCATCATTTTCTTGAGTTCCACATAATTATCATTCGTATTCAGCTTAATTTTTAGCCAATCTGGTTTTTTAATATGCCCGTCTCTCGTACCTTGTTCTGGTTTGCACGTCACAACGATCTACTCCATTCCTACAGTCTATCTATCCAAACTTCCTATCTGCCGGAAGCTGAAGTTCAATTGTTTCCAGCACTATTGTCAATGTATCATATATTCAGACTTCAAACAACTGCCGAACAGCGGAGGACGCCTGCTAGATGCGACAGGTAGGAAGGATGCAGTTCAATCCTTCCCTGCTGGAGGGATTGAGGATAAAGGCGCTTTTTGCCTTTATCAACAAAATCGAAGCGACCCGCGCATCTGGCGCCCAGAACTGGACAATAGAAAGAGCGGCTTCCCCTTCAATTAATGGGCCCGCCGCTCTTTTTAACTTAATTCCAGTTTCAAATGATTGTCAATGACCGCCCAGATAAGCATTTTTAATTTCTTCACTTGCCTGTAGTTCTTCCGCAGTCCCCGATAGGATAACCCTACCTGTTTCAATAACATACGCTCGATCTGCAATTGATAGGGCCATATTGGCATTCTGCTCAACGAGTAAAATCGTTGTGCCTTCCTTATTAATTTCCTTGACGACTTCGAAAATTGTTTTCACCATTAGCGGCGCTAAGCCCATAGACGGCTCATCCAATAATAACAACTTCGGTCTCGCCATAATCGCTCTGCCCATTGCTAGCATCTGTTGCTCGCCGCCCGATAACGTCCCTGCAGATTGCTTGCGACGCTCAAGCAAGCGTGGAAATATCTTATAAACCTTTTGAAAATCTTCTTGAATCCCAGCTTTATCCTTTCGTAAAAAAGCACCTAATTCAATATTTTCCTCAACACTCATATCCGCAAATACGCGTCTTCCTTCCGGCACATGAGAGATTCCTGCCTTTACTATAGCTTGAGCCTGTTTACCAGCTATTGGGGAATCTAAATAGTGAATCGAGCCCTCTTTCGGTTTCAATAAACCCGACAATGTTTTTAACAATGTACTTTTTCCTGCTCCGTTGGCACCAATTAGTGTAACAATCTCACCTTCATTTACTTCCAGCGAAACACCTTTCAGGGCATGGATACTGCCATAATAGACATTGATATCATCAATCTTCAACATGCTCATCATGAACTTCCTCCCCTAAATAAGCCTCGATTACTTTTGGATTATTACGGATTTCTTCAGGAGATCCTTCAGCAAGAAGTACACCATGATCCAATACGTAAATACGCTCACAGATTCCCATGACTAAATTCATATCATGTTCGATTAATAAAATCGTCAAATTGAATTCTTTTCGCACAAAAGCGATTAAGTCCATCAATTCTTTCGTTTCCTGCGGGTTCATACCAGCAGCCGGCTCATCTAATAGTAATAGTTGAGGTCCTGCAGCTAACGCCCTCGCAATTTCCAATCTCCGCTGCTTCCCATACGCTAAGTTCTTGGCATCTTCATCTTTATATTGATCTAACTTAAAGATTTTCAAAAATTCCATTGCTTTCTCTTCCATTTCTTTTTCACCGGAAAAGTGTGCAGGTAAGCGTAGCATTGAACTGAGTACGGAATGTTTCGCTAAAGAATGATACGCTACTTTTACATTATCCAATACCGATAATTCATTGAATAACCGAATATTTTGGAACGTTCTACTTATACCTTTGCGTGTTACCTGAAAAGGAGCCATACCATTAATGCGCTCTCCATTCAGTAAAATATCGCCTTCAGTTGGTACATAAACACCTGTTAACAAGTTAAAACTCGTTGTTTTACCCGCACCATTAGGACCAATCAATCCAACAAGCTCTCCTTGGTTGATTTCCATATTGAAATTCGCGACAGCCTTAAGTCCACCAAACTGTATACCGACATCTGTAACTTTAAGCAACGGTTCACTGGCCATGTTTTCTGCCTCCTTTCGAACCTCTCCAAAGCTTGAAATAATCGGTGATTTCCATCGTACCCATTAATCCTTTCGGACGATAAAGCATCACAATGATTAAAACAAGGCTATAAATAATCATGCGTGTTTCAGGATACCCTTGTAAGAAAGTAGAAACGATTGTCAGCAGAACCGTCGCCACAATAGCGCCTGACAAACTTCCAAGTCCACCTAACACGACATAAATTAAAATATCAATGGATTTTAAGAACCCAAAGTTAACGGGCTGAATAATATAGAAGTTATGTGCATACAATGCGCCAGCAATACCGGCAAAGAATGCACCAATCGCAAACGCTAGTACTTTATAGTACGTTGTGTTAATCCCCATAGCGTCCGCTGCAATTTCATTCTCACGAATAGAAATACACGCTCGACCATGTCGTGAATTGGTAAAGTTGACAATGATCACGATTGTTGCGAATAGGCAAATAAATGTGTAAGTCCAATTTGTTAAATGCGTGACTTGCATGCCCGCAGCCCCACCGACATATTCAATATTCAAGAAAATAATTCGGATGATTTCAGCGAAACCAAGTGTAGCAATCGCTAGATAATCTCCTCGTAACCGTAAACTTGGAATCCCAATGATTAAACCAGCAATCGTCGCCACCACACCTGCTGCCAAAATGGCAACCGGGAATGGTAAATGCAATTTCATCGTGACAATGGCCGAGACATACGCACCGACTGCTAAAAACCCAGCGTGTCCAAGTGAGAACTGACCTGTAATCCCAATAACTAAATGCAAACTGACCGCCAACATAATATTGATGGACATGAAAACAATTGTATTGATATAGAAATCATCCAAAATGCCCATCATAATGAGAAGTTGAACAATCGCATATGCCGCAATAGATGAGCTGATAAATATCCAAAACTGTTTAGACTTTTTCATAATATCCTTTCACCTACACTTTCTCACGCGTATTTTTACCAAAGATGCCTGACGGTTTGAAAATGAGTATTAAGATCAAAATGATGAATGCCGCTGCGTCTCTCCATAGTGAGAAACCGAGTGCACTAACAAACGTTTCGACAACTCCAAGCACAAGCCCGCCGACCATCGCTCCTGGAATAATACCAATTCCACCAAGAACAGCGGCAACGAATGCCTTCAAACCAGGAATAACACCCATTAACGGGTCAATCTTTGTATAATAAATACCGAAAATAACGCCTGCTGCTCCAGCTAGTGCTGAACCAATCGCAAACGTAGCTGAGATTGTGTTATCTACATTAATCCCCATCAGTTTTGCCGCTTCACTATCATAAGAAACTGCCCTCATCGCTTTTCCAATTTTTGTTTTATGTACAATAAATT
This sequence comes from Sporosarcina beigongshangi, assembly GCF_033485195.1. Classification (NCBI taxonomy): domain Bacteria; kingdom Bacillati; phylum Bacillota; class Bacilli; order Caryophanales; family Caryophanaceae; genus Sporosarcina; species Sporosarcina beigongshangi. Next base: position 8,771 of record NZ_JAWLIR010000014.1, on the reverse strand, counting down.
GAAGTATGATCATTAGCCCGACAGAAACGGAGAGGATTAAGATTGATTGACTACTAATTTGAACGCCTAACAAATCAAATGATTTGTTAGCAAATACTGCTGGATAAGCTTCTGGCTGCGCCCCACGCATATAAATAACACCATTTTGAATCAGAAGCGATACCCCAATTGCCGTAATCAATACTGCTATTCTCGTTGCATTTCGCAATCTTTTATAAGCAATACGTTCAATGATAACACCAATGATTGCACAGCTTGTCATCGCGATGAATAATGCGGGGAAAAGTCCAAATCCCCATCCAGCTATACAAAAATAGCCGATGAAAGCCCCAATCATAAAAACTTCCCCGTGCGCAAAGTTAATGAGCTTTATAATCCCATAAACCATTGTATAGCCCAAAGCTATTAACGCATATATACTTCCGAGTGAAATACCATTTACCAGCTGTTGTAACCATTCCATGCAATTTTCACTCCTTTGTTTTCATAAAAAAGCGCACAGGTCCCCCCTTTAAAGACATCTGCGCTGTTTTTCTTTTTTCAACATATATATGTTTGATATAAAGAATTCTACAAATAACTCTTTGCGCTTAAGGAAGGATTGGATTGAATTGCATCCCTCCCCAATGCCTCCCGCAATAAGGCGCCTTCGCCCGAGATTATATAGAATCATTAGTTCAACATATACATAGAATAGTCCATAAAAAAGGAATGAGAGGAAGACCTCCCCCCCATTCCAGTTCCGAGCATTTGAATTAAGGATTTACTTTTGTTTTAAAGACTTGTTCTCCGTCTTTGTATTCAAGAATTGTAGCAGATTTGATAGGGTGATGATTTTCATCTACTGAATACAGACCCGTAACAAGTTCAAGTTCACTTGTTGCAGCTAAAGCGTCTTTAATTTTAACTGAATCTGCTCCACCAGCACGTTTAATAGCGTCAACTAGTAGGTATACTGTGTCATAGCCAAGTGCGTTAAATGAATCTGGTAATTTGCTATATTTTGCTTCGAATTTATCATTGAAATTTTGGATGATACCGTCTGGATCTTCAGCAGAATAGTGATTTGTTGTGAACGTATTGTTCAATGCCTCTGCTCCAGCTAGATCCATTAAAATTGGAGAATCCCAGCCGTCTGCACCCATTAGCGGAACTGTGATACCCATTTCACGAGCTTGTTTAACAATCAAACCAACTTCTTCATAGTAACCTGGGATGAAGATGAATTCTGCATCTGCTGCTTTAATACGTGTTAATGTTGAGCGGAAATCAGTGTCTTTCCCAACATATGATTCTTCTGATACAACTTTACCGCCCGCTGCTTCAAAATCTTTTTTGAACGAATCTGCTAGACCTTTTGAATAGTCACTCGCGTTATCCTTGTAAATAACAGCTGTTTTTACATTTAAGTCATTTGCTGCAAAGTTCGCTGCAACTGTTCCTTGGAAAGGATCAATGAATGAAGTACGGAATACAAACTCATTAACACTTCCATCGTCTTTAACCGTTACTGTCGGGCTTGTACCTGATGGAGTAATAAGCGGTACTTCATTGCCATTAGCAATTTCAGCCTGTGCAACCGTCGCGCCACTTGTCGCCGCGCCAATAATCGCTACAACTTTATCTTGTGTGACTAATTTAAGTGCTGCATTTGTTGCTTCCGCAGGGTCAGACTTATTATCCACCTTGACTAGTTCAATATCCTTGCCGTCTACGCCACCTGCTGCGTTAATTTCTTCAACAGCTAATTCAATTCCTGAAAGTTCTGATGTCCCGTATGAGGCAACTGCTCCAGACAATTCTAGGTTAACGCCGATTTTAATCGTGTCGCCACCCTTACTGCTTGAACTGTCTCCATCTGCCTTTTCCCCTGCGCCGCACCCTGCCAATAGTCCAACTGCAAGAGTTGCTGTGGCGAATATGCCTGCGAATTTTTTTAATTTCAATTGAAATCCCCCTTGTGATTTAAAATTCTAACAATTTGAAACGTAGATATTGAATCCCCCAGTGTTCCTCCTTCATAGTATTTTAAAACTAAGAATTGAGTGATTACTACTTTCAAGATTGTTTTATAATCTTATTGACTAGTATATATACCTAACTGACTATTGTCAAAACATTTTTTTGTCCAAAAATTGTTTTAATATAATAAAAGAAGCGATGAATTTTCATCGCTTTCTCGTTTCAACCTATAATTATGCGGTTAGCTTACTGTTTCTCTTCTCGCCCTTATCGTCCAAATCGTAAATAATACGATGAGAATGATAATTACAGCGGCAAGGCCAATCCACACAGAGCCTGTTGCACCTAGTACGAAATAACCTATAGTAGCGACAATAGCACTAATAAGCGCATAGGGTAATTGTGTCGTAACGTGATCCATCAAGTTACTGCCTGCACCTGTCGACGACAAGATCGTTGTATCTGATATTGGTGAACAATGATCTCCAAACACAGCCCCTGCTAGAACTGCTGCAAGTGCCGGTAATAACATTTCAGGCGCGGCGTCAATCATAATTGTCCCGGCAATCGGAAGCAATATTCCGAACGAGCCCCATGATGTCCCCGTAGCAAACGCCATCAGACTTGCCAGGATAAAGATAATAACTGGTAAAAATGCAACTGGTAGATTTGCTCTTAACACGACTTCTGATAAATAAGCACCCGTATCCAAAATAGCAATTAAATCCGTTAAGGCCCACGCAAATATCAGGATCAACACGGCAGGCATCATAGATTGTACACCGCCTATAAAGGCACGAACCATCAGCTGCATTGAAGCAGTTTCATTGGATTTCATCTGTAACCCATATAGAATTGCAGCGGCTAATGCCCCGGCGATTCCACCTGCCAGCAAGGACAGAGGCACATCCGTATTCTCAAATATTGACCATATGCTTGAGGATCCACCAATCACATAGCCTGTCCAAAGCATCATGGCAAACGTGACAACTACAAGCGACACAATTGGCGCGACTAGATCGCGTACACGACCATAAGTGTGTGCAGGGAAATCCTCTTTTAATTGACCAGGAATCCCTTTATTCGGATCAAATAATTGGCCTTCCTCTTTCGCAAGCCTTTCATGCTTCTTCATCGTGAATAAATCGATATCCGTCCATGCAAAGAAGAAAACCATTGCAAGCGTTGCAACAACGTAGAAATTCATCGGTGCCATCATGATAAATGCAGACAACGGCGAATAACTGATAGCTGCAGCCCCTCCAAATATAAGGGCCATCTGTCCAATTAAGAACGCTCCCCAGCTTGAAATGGGCGAAATCGAACAAATAGGTGCTGACGTCGAATCGATAAAATAAGCCAATTTCGCACGCGAAATTTTATGCTGATCTGTAATCGGACGAGCAATTTGTCCCACGGCTAATGCATTAAAATAATCATCTACGAAAATAGCGATTCCTAGAAGTACCGTCAGCATTTTCGCTCCTCGCCCTGTCTTAATGCGACGTTCAGCCCACTCTGCAAACGCCCTACTACCACCAGACAAACTGACGAATGCTGTAATCACTCCAAGTAAAAGAATGAATAGCATAATGTAAATATTATACGTATTCAATGCCCCTTCATCCCAGAAGGAGACAATCATTCCATTCCACAAATACTTTATGGATTCACTCGGTGAAAAGGATGCTGTCAGTACAGCGGCAGCGATAATCCCTGATCCAAGTGATAGCAATACCCGTTTTGTTGCCAATACCATTACAATGGCAATTAGTGGCGGCAAAATCGACACCCATGTTCCAATCATTCTAAAAATCCTCCATATTGTTGGGTCGAGGCCCTTCATGGGGGAATAAAAAAACCGACTCCTATCGACACTTAGAGAAGTGTAATGGGAGTCGACCTTATCTACATTGCGTTTGTTGGATAAATAAATTGGCTTATCTAACGTACGACTTGTAGCTCATCATACATCACAAAGATGCATGACAGTGTTATCCCTATTCGGAATAACCCCAGCCTGTTGGACTTGACAACCCCAACAAACTTCGGCAAAGCTTCCTTTTACACACGGTCATAGATGTCAATCTCTCGTATGCTACTCATAAGCAATGCAGCCTCTACCCAATCGGTATTTTATTAACTATACTAGCCTAACAATAAACCGTGGTACTTTCAAGTCTTTTAAAAAAGGAAAGAGAGTATTTATTTTTCAGCCGAGGATAATATCTAGAATGTAGGACCCTTATGCATTACTTATTCCTGTTTCGGAAGTTGGACTGGAATTTCGACATTAGGCGCTGCACCTCCACCACCGCTGTAAACTGGAGGAACAGTTCCCGGTATAATCCCCATTGCAACCAAAATTCTTTGCTCCACTTTACTTTCTCTCGTGGCTAATGGCACGATAATCTGAACGTTCACTGTCAAAACAACATTCACTTCGACAGATGCACTGTTGATACCAAATTCCTTAATAGTCGGTTCAATATCAGTGTGTACTTCACCAATGACATGAAAACGAATGGGGATTTTAGGTCCTAGATTCCCTAGCAAAGGAATATTAAGCGCCTGGCCAACTGGCACAAAAAAGACGATTCCTTCTTGGTTTTCCATCGCCTGTGAATCGTATTCGATATTATCGCGCACTGGTAACACGTCAAAATTACCGGCTTCTGCCTCCTTAAGATGAGTAGCAACGAGTGCGTGTATCTCTCCCACTACCCGATTGGCGGCCTCCGCATTGATCTTTATTACCCCAGTAGACTCATTTGAACTAGTAGGAAACATCTCTTCAACACTAGGAAATGTAAGGTCCTTTGATGTAATCGCTTTGTTAATGACATGCGCAGAGATAATACGCGTTTGCGCCTCTGCATATCGAACATAGATGGGTGTCAATCTCATATTAACAATGTATAGGGATAAGGCAATTGCGATTAGAAATGCTGGAATAAGGAGCGGTAGCATTCTTCGTTTCTTTTTCCTAGATTTTCGAGAAAATTGACTTTGAAATCTCAAAACGACTCCTCCTGCTGTTACAATATGCAGAAAAGGAGCCGTTTATTCAGTACAATTCAGTGCCATACCAGCCTAGCACATCTCTGATTAGTTCTGGCATACAATAGTCTTTCTTCGCCTCTTGAAGAATCGGAAAGAAAAATCCAAATGTAAACATATCCAATGTCGCTAGCGTATACGATTGTCCTTTGACGACTTCTCGATTCCCGGCATAGAGCTTGCCATGACGATTCTTGTACAATCTTTCATGAATCATTGCCCCCATTAGCGTACCACGAAAGCCCAGTCCTTTAATTTCAATCTGTGGCCATTCTTCATTCAATGATAGCTCATATACCTCTTGTAGTTCTGCCCCGTCTAATGTGATGATACATGGATTTATCGGATGTGGTAATAACGTGTGCAAGCTTTCTTTCGTTACCCAGCCCTTGTCTAAGCTACCAAGAAAAATACCTGCGTTAAACAATGCACAATCCGCCTTTGTGTACGCGATTAAGGCACGACCAAAAAAGGAAGCTAATGGACTGACTCCAAATAAGTTTTGCGGTAGAGCCGTCGGATTATAATACACTTTCTCCTGCATTGCCTGCTTACCCGATTCGATAAGTCCAGTCACCTGACTGACGTCTTCCTCGGTACGAATCAGCTGATCTGCTCTGTATAACTTCGCAGCCATCTTTACTACTTTTTTCACAGCAACATCAACGTCTACTGTCACACGACCAACATATTCTCCATATTTCCCTGTCGCGGCTAGTAGCGTATTTCCGACGAGCTTGCCCTCGTGAAACAGATGATGTGTATGCGCACCAAAAATAACGTCGATGGCAGGGCAGTCCAATGCTAATTTCTCATCTTCCTTAATCCCCAAATGCGATAGACAAACAATGACATCCGTTCGCCCTTCAATGTCCTTTACAATCCGTTGTAAATCCTCGCTAGGCGATGTCACTTCCCATCCTAGCTTTTTATAAAATGTAGTATACGCTGCTGTCGCACCGATGACGCCAATTCTCGTCCCTTGCTCTGTCACGTAAATCGTATAAGGTAAAGCCCACTCTACATGCCCTTGATCAAACAGGTTACAGACGATTACGTCGAATTCAGCTTCTCCATAAAGAGCTATAAGAGCCTCTTTCGACATCGTAATGCCTTCATTATTACCAATCGTGACCGCATCGAACCCCGCTTCATTCAACAACTGGACATTGCCTTTGCCCTGCGTCCCTTCTGTTAAAGGATGGGAACGATCGACGTGATCTCCGATATCGAATATATAACAGGCTTCACTTTTGTCACGGTGCAACTGCTTTTTCTCAAGCAATAGTCGACTGATTTGTGGCCAGTTTTCAAAATGACTATGGATATCATTCGTATGGTAGAAGTATAGCGTTTCTATTTTACTTATCGGAACTCACCCCGCTATTCCTTCAATAATCGCTCGAATCCCTAATATGAGTAGAATAATTCGTAAGGCAAAAACGAGTGTCTCTGATTTCATCTTCTGATTCAGCATTGCCCCTAATTTCGCCCCGAGATAAGCAGCTGGAACGACGGGTATTGTGTAAAGCCATGGCACATTACCAAGCGATATATGTGTAATGGAATTGACCAATGCTGATAACAGTACCATGAACATAGACGTACCTACTGCGACATGAGGCGGGAAAAGGAACAGAAGAATCATGGCAGGCACGATGATCGAACCTCCCCCAATTCCGAATAGCCCCGATGCAAAACCAACACCAAATGTTAAAAGTAACGCAAACCAAACGGGATAGCCAAAAACATATGTCTGTCCCATATTATCAGTAAATGTTCTTTTTCTACCGTGATTGACGAACCAATTGACTGGCTTTAAATATTTTCGTATGAGTAGCAGTATCGATAATAGTATAAGTAAAATGCCAAAATATAAATTGAATGATGGTAAATCAAGGCCTTTATTAACAAAAGCTCCTAAAAGGGTTCCAGGAACACTTCCCGCAAAAAAGATGAGACCACTTCTATAATCAATTGTTTTTGTCTTCATATAAGATAATGTAGACGCTAACCCCGTGAATATCATCATAATGACCGACAGGCCAACGACTGTTTGTGGTGTAATACCATCAATCAATCCAAGATTAATTCCGACAAAAAGTGTTGCTGGTACAAGGATAATGCCTCCCCCGAGTCCAACAAGTGCTCCAATAATTCCTGCTAATAGACCAATTACTACTAAGATGAGATATTCCATTACGTTTATTCTCCCTCAAAAAAGTTGAGCTGTTTGGGCGTCAGACTTTCATAGTTGATGTTGAGCATTTTTTGAAATTGCTGTGCATTTCGTGCTGCATGTCCGCCAGAATTGTTATTAAAAATGACGAATACTTCCTTCGTTTCAGCAGTTAACTTTTCGACTTCTTGTTGAATTTCTCTCAGCTCAGCATCATTGTAATTATACAAATACCTCACCTTACGCCACGCCTGATCATCACCGGTCGTATTTCGCCACCCATGGACATTACGGCCGTGGAGTCGGACGAGTACTTTATCAGAACGTGTTGTACTTGCTACAAACGGGATACTACCATCGCCGGCCTGGGGTTCATCACAAACGGAGTGAATTAGGTTTAGTTCGCGCAAAAAGTCTAATGTACTTTGCTTAAATTTTGCTAAGTACCACGACTGATGTCTGAACTCAATTGCGATATCGAAGCCTTGCAATTTATCACAAATAAAGCGAATTTCATCGACATTTTCTTTTGTACAATCAAACCATGGAGGAAACTGCACAAGGATCATGGCTAGCTTACCCGCTTCCTGTAAAGGCATAATTGATAATCGAAATAACTCATACATTTCGTCAATCGAAGTATAGGGCAGTGGTTCGCGGTTATGTCCTGTCATCCCTTGATACGCCTTCACAACAAAACGGAAATTATCTGGCGTCTCAGCAATCCATTTCCGGATGTTGCGTTCAGGCTGAATCGCATAAAAAGTAGAGTCTAGCTCAACAATCGGAAAGTGAGCACTATAATCAAGCAACTTTTCTTTTGCCTTCGAAGATGGACTATAAATGGTAGGATGGTCTCCCCAGCCAGTTAATCCAATTTGAATCATCCTTCCTATCTCCTTTCAAATGTATCTGTATTGTTATTCTAACATATGCGGGTGAAAGTGTTACGGCGAGCGCTACGTGTATTGTTAATTTTGGATTGCTTTGGATCGAACGACTTCTCTACGATTACCAAGATGTCATGATATATAGGGATGCGACTACGCCGCATCCCTATATATTTCTTCGGTAATCGTATGGTGGTCGTTCATCCGTCGCTCTCCAAAAACGTTGATACACGAAGTGCTAATGCTTTTTGGGACGAGGGAATAGAGGGCTTCTTAATTGGAGAGGGCCGCCAAAGATGAAATTTTGGCGGCCGAAGCCTTGCCCATAGTCTTTTCCATTTTTATTTTTAGGTAGTGTCATTTTCTATAAAGCTAGCTAGAAGTAAAGTAGGAAAACCTTGTACAATGTGCAAGAGTGCCCGAAATTGCATTTTCGGGCACTTACAATCTTTACAGAAAGCCATCCATTTTTTTCTTTTCGAGCCACTACATTTATCACTTAAATATTGTAGGTACGCGACAGGCAACTATTCATAACAAGACGACCGAAAAATGCGTGGCTAGAAATGACGAAGTCGTTTCTAGCCACGCTTGCTCCTAAAGGGGGAATGAACCCCAATTCCTCCTTGGTAATTATGTCTTGAATAGTTCTCCGAAAGCGAACCGAAAATGAGCTAGTG
>NZ_JAWLIR010000013.1:0-135413 GCF_033485195.1 Sporosarcina beigongshangi | reverse complement strand
TGGAGAGGGCCGCCAAAGATGAAATTTTGGCGGCCGAAGCCTTGCCCATAGTCTTTTCCATTTTTATTTTTAGGTAGTGTCATTTTCTATAAAGCTAGCTAGAAGTAAAGTAGGAAAACCTTGTACAATGTGCAAGAGTGCCCGAAATTGCATTTTCGGGCACTTACAATCTTTACAGAAAGCCATCCATTTTTTTCTTTTCGAGCCACTACATTTATCACTTAAATATTGTAGGTACGCGACAGGCAACTATTCATAACAAGACGACCGAAAAATGCGTGGCTAGAAATGACGAAGTCGTTTCTAGCCACGCTTGCTCCTAAAGGGGGAATGAACCCCAATTCCTCCTTGGTAATTATGTCTTGAATAGTTCTCCGAAAGCGAACCGAAAATGAGCTAGTGAAAAATATAGTTTAAAACCTTTGTTTATCTGCGATTTATTCAGGTAAATGGTTAATCAACAGCTCTTTTATGAATCATTGATGTAAAGCGTATTACTTATGTTTATTGTTCCCATCAATTCCTAGAATTATGAATAGAACGTCTAATATCAAAAAGGCTAAGTTCTCTTTGAGTCCTATAAAAATGTTGGAAGAGACGCTTGGATTACAATAATTGATTTTTTTCATCTTTACTATCTCCTGAATTATAAAAATAAAAACTGGTAACAAGATAGATCATTAGGGTTAAACTTGAAACCAGATAGAACACATTGAGCCTTAAAGAATGCATATACCACAGATAACAGGAAAGTAGTATCGGAATCAAGACAAACCGGATGAGCGGATTGTTCCAGTTATCATGGATCTTTATCCATAAAAATCGAAACGGGAAAAATAAAATACCGAATCCGACCATCCCAAATAACTTATAGCGCATTTTCATATTACTGTTGCTCCCTTCATTTTGAACTGAAGGTTCTTCAGCAAAACTGATTTCCAAAACTTGTTCCAATATTTTCAAAGAAATTAGATCGGGTTCACTTTTCCCCAATTCCCACTTTGAAATAGTCTGTCTGGTTACAAATACTTTATCAGCCAGTTGTTGCTGAGTCTTATTCAGTTCTACTCTTTTTGAACGAATCATTTCTCCAATATTCATCTTCGTTACACCTCAAATTTATCTTTTTATACTCATAAGGTACAGCAACAACGGCCGTTGCGCACGCAACACGAGGACTTTCCATCTATTTTTATTATCTGAGTAAATGTAAAACTCAGATGTCACTGACACTACTCAGATAACTAGGTACAATACCCATTTAAGAAAAACCTGAGGAACAAAGAGAATATTCCCCCTTGTTCCTCAGGTTTTATTACCAACTATTTGGTTGTCGAGCACTTGTATGATCAGAATTACCTGATGTCCCTTTAAAAATGGAATAATTTCAAAGAAATAATAGGTTGTGAAGCAGGAACAAGTGTGCGGTATAATAGAAAAATAATAGAATAGGGTTTTCTAGGCTTGACAGCGTCCTGCTACTTGTCCCGGTCACAGTATTAGCATGGGGAAGGGGGTGCTGCCAAGATGACTATGTTTGAATCGCTTGTGATTATGATTAGTTTTGTAACATTAATTGTTGCGATACTAGCACTTGCGTTCACCATGTCACAAAAGAAATAATCCACCCTTGAGTTTTAGACGGCTCAGGTGGATTATTTCATCTCGGACGCTGATTCCCCTAATGGGAACCTGACTATTATAAGTACCGTAACGATGCTAGAACATCGTTGCGGTCTTTTTAATATGCACTGCTACTACCACAATTATAACAAACACCTCATTAATATGTCTAGAACTCGAAGTTAATGCCCTAGTATAAGAAAAACCCGTCACAAGTATTTCTGTGACGGGTTTGTTACGTCTTAACCGATTGAACCTTCCATCTCGAACTTAATGAGACGGTTCATCTCTACTGCATATTCCATCGGTAATTCTTTTGTAAATGGTTCGATGAAGCCCATAACGATCATTTCAGTTGCTTCAAGCTCAGGAATTCCACGGCTCATTAAGTAGAAGAGCTGCTCCTCTGAAACTTTCGATACTTTTGCTTCGTGTTCAAGTGACACATTATCATTGAGGATTTCGTTATATGGAATCGTATCTGATGTAGACTTATCATCCATGATTAACGTATCACACTCAATATTTGCACGTGCGCCATCTGCTTTACGTCCGAAGTGAACGATTCCGCGGTATGTTACTTTACCACCGTGTTGTGAAATCGACTTGGAAACGATTGTTGAAGATGTGTTTGGTGCAAGGTGATGCATTTTCGCTCCTGCGTCTTGGTGTTGTCCTTTACCTGCAAGTGCGATTGACAATGTCATACCACGTGCGCCTTCACCTTTAAGGATGACTGCTGGATATTTCATCGTCAGTTTAGAACCGATGTTACCATCAATCCATTCCATCGTTGCGTTTGCATCACAAACTGCACGCTTCGTTACAAGGTTGTAAACGTTGTTCGCCCAGTTTTGAATTGTTGTATAACGGCAATACGCATCTTTTTTAATGATGATTTCAACAACTGCACTATGCAATGAGTTTGTTGTGTAAACAGGCGCTGTACATCCTTCAACGTAGTGAACGCTTGCTCCTTCATCAACGATGATGAGCGTACGCTCGAATTGCCCCATGTTTTCCGAGTTGATGCGGAAATAGGCTTGAAGCGGCGTATCCACTTTAATGCCTGGTGGTACGTAGATGAATGATCCACCTGACCAAACAGCAGAGTTCAACGCAGCGAACTTGTTATCGGAGTTCGGAATAATCGTACCCCAATGCTTTTTGAACAATTCCTCGTTTTCTTTTAGCGCCGAATCTGTATCCTTGAAGACAATACCTAGATCTTCAAGATCTTGTTTCATATTGTGATACACAACTTCTGATTCGTATTGTGCAGAAACACCTGCAAGATACTTTTGCTCTGCTTCAGGAATTCCGAGCTTATCAAACGTACGCTTGATTTCTTCCGGTACTTCATCCCACGAACGTTCTGTTCCCTCAGATGGTTTAACATAGTAAGTGATCTCGTCAAATTTGAGTGAGTTAAGGTCCCCACCCCATTGAGGCATTGGCATTTTGTAGAACAATTCCAATGACTTTAGACGATAATCTAGCATCCACTGTGGCTCTTCCTTCATGTTCGAAATCTGTTCAACAATTTCTTTTGTCAAACCACGTTCAGAACGGAAAACAGAGACGTCTTTATCAGCAAAACCATATTTATAATCGCCGATATCCGGCATTTTTTTAGCCATTACTATTCCTCCATTCCTTTAGTCTGTAGGTTCAGAGTCATTTCCGACTCCCTTTTCCATCGCCTTCCACGCAAGTGTTGCACACTTGATGCGTGCAGGGAATTTTGCTACACCTGCAAGTGCCTCAATATCCCCTAGATCGATGGAATCATCGATATCTTTCCCTAGCATTAAATCTGAAAAAACATGAGCCAAGTTCGATGCTTCATTCACATTTTTCCCTTTCACAATTTGCGTCATCATCGAAGCGGATGCCATAGAAATCGAGCAGCCTTCTCCTTCAAACTTCGCATCTTGGACGATGTCGTTTTCCACTTGAAGCGTCAAGTGAATGACATCCCCACACGTCGGGTTATTCATATCAATCGTAACAGTATTATCCGCGAGAACACCCTTGTTCCTCGGATTTTTATAATGATCCATAATGACCGAGCGGTATAACTGGTCTAGATTATTAGTAGACATCGTTGAAATACTCCTTTGCGATACGGAGTCCGTCCACGAAGCGATCAACGTCAGCTTCCGTATTGTATACGTAGAAGCTAGCACGTGCCGTGGCTGATACATCCAACCATTTCATGAGCGGCTGCGCACAATGGTGACCTGCTCGAACGGCAATACCGTTCATATCTAGCACCGTTGCAACATCATGCGGATGGACATCATTCAAATTGAATGTTACCAATCCCGCACGTTTTTCGGGATCCATTGGACCATAAATCGTCAGTCCGTCGATTTCCGACATTCGTTCCATAGCGTAGCCTGCTAATTCATGCTCATGTCGCTCAATATGATCAAGTCCGATTTCCTCTAAGAAATCAATAGCAGCACCCAAACCAATTGCTCCTGCAATGATTGGCGTACCTCCTTCAAATTTCCAAGGGAGCTCTTTCCATGTAGATTCATATAGCCCAACAAAATCAATCATTTCGCCGCCGAATTCGACTGGCTCCATATTGTTAAGCAAAGCTTTTTTTCCATATAATACGCCAATTCCTGTAGGTCCGCACATCTTATGCCCCGAGAAAGCTAAAAAATCACAGTTTAGCAGTTGAACATCTATTTTTAAATGCGGCGCAGCTTGTGCAGCATCGACAACCATAACAGCGCCATGTGCATGTGCGATTTCAGTAATTTCTTTAATCGGATTCATCGTTCCAAGAACGTTGGAGACGTACATAATCGATACGATTTTCGTGCGATCCGTGATGACTTCACGTACTTTATCGAGCGATAATGTGCCATCCTCTTCAAGGTCGACGTATTTCAGCACAGCCCCTTTTTCTTTCGCAAGCTGCTGCCATGGAATAATGTTTGAATGGTGCTCCATGTAAGTAATGACGATTTCATCGCCTTCCTCAACGTTGGCTCGACCATAGCTTTGTGCGACTGTATTCAATGCAGTTGTTGTCCCACGTAGGAAAATAACTTCTTCTGTAGACTTTGCATTGATGAACTTACGCACTTTTTCACGCGCTCCCTCGTAGCCTTCAGTCGCCCGATTACCGAGTGTATGCACTCCGCGGTGGACATTCGAATTGTCGAGGTTGTAATAATTACTAAGCGCTTCAATGACTTGCCGAGGCTTCTGTGAAGTCGCAGCACTATCTAGATAAACAAGCGGATGCCCGTTTATCTCTTGGTCCAATATGGGAAAATGGTTGCGAATCTCTTTACTGAGCATTAGCGCACTTTCCTTTCAATAACCTCCGTCAATTGTTTCTTAACGCCTTCAATCGGCAATTTGCTGACAACCGGCGCAAGGAAACCATGAATGACAAGACGTTCTGCTTCATGTTTAGTAATTCCTCGACTCATTAGGTAAAACAGTTGTAACGGATCTACACGACCAACAGATGCCGCGTGTCCTGCAGTTACATCATCTTCATCAATCAATAAAATCGGGTTGGCATCACCGCGTGCTTTTTCACTTAACATCAACACACGTGATTCTTGGACAGCATTCGAACGTGTTGCACCTTTTGCAATTCGCCCAATTCCATTAAAGATGGATGATGACGCATCTTTCATGACACCATGCTTCAGGATAAAACCGTCTGTATCAAGGCCCCAATGAACGATTTCAGATGTAAAGTTCTGACGTTGGTTACCGCGTCCGACAACAACTGACTTCATATCACAAGAAGAATTATTCCCTACAAGATGCGTAATGTTTTCAGAAATCGTATCGCTATCATTCATCAGACCGAGTGCCCACTCGATGCGGCTATCACGTCCAGTGACGCCACGGCGGTTTACGTATGTTGTGAATCCTTCTGCAAGAACGTCCACTGCACCGTAAACAATTTTCGCATTATCACCCGTAAATACTTCAGATACAATATTAGCTAATCCTTTAGCTTCTTTGACCGTAGACAAATAGTTTTCAACATATGTCAATGAACTATTCTTCTCTGCAACTACGATAACGTGGTTGAATAGAGACACTTGCGCATCGTCATGTAGGAACAACACTTGAAGCGGCTCTGTCACAACAACATTTTTCGGAATATAAACGAAAACGCCACCGTTCATCAGTGCTGCGTGAAATGCAGTTAGCTTATGCTCATCTACTTTAACGCCATCTGTCATGAAGTATTTCTTCACAAGCTCACTATGTTCACGTGATGCTGTAAAGATATCCGTCATGATAACACCTTGTTCTTTCAGCTCTTCTGATAATGAAAGATACGCTGGTGTGTTATTATGCTGAACGTAAATATTCTTTTGCTGCTCTTTATCAATTAAGGCAAGTGCTTCTTCTGGAAGCTCGTCCAATGAAGTATAAGTCACAGATTCTACTGCATGAACGGGGAATTCTGTGAAATTCCACTTGTCAATTTTCGTTTTATCTGGTTTTGGCATTGCAAGCTGTTCCACTTTCGCTAATGCATCTGCACGGAAATCTGCCATCCAATCGGCTTCATTCATTTGAGCTGAATAGGAGCGGACGTCCTGTTCGGTCAATGCCACTTTAGTTTCAACCGTCATTTTGAATCGTCCTCCTCTCTTAAACTTCCTGCCCGACTGTCTCGTCTTCGATGCCAAGCTCTTCTTTAATCCAGTCATAGCCTTGTTCTTCTAGTTTGTGTGCTAGTTCAGCACCGCCAGATTTCACAACTTTACCTTGCATCATTACGTGAACATGGTCTGGCGTAATGTAGTCAAGGAGACGTTGGTAATGCGTGATAATAAGGCAGCCGAATTCTTTGCCGCGCATATCGTTGATGCCTTTTGAAACAACTTTCAATGCATCTATATCAAGACCTGAGTCAATTTCATCTAGAATTGCAAATGTCGGTTTCAACATAAGTAACTGAAGAATCTCGTTACGTTTTTTCTCTCCACCTGAGAAACCTTCATTTAGGTATCTCGTTGCCATATCTTGGTCCATTTCAAGGAAATCCATTTTTTTATCTAATTCACGGATAAACTTCATCAATGAAATCTCGTCGCCTTCTTCACGTTTTGCATTAATACCAGAACGTAGGAAGTCAGCATTTGTCACGCCTGTAATTTCACTTGGATATTGCATACCTAAGAAGATTCCTGCACGAGCACGCTCGTCAACTTCCATCTCAAGTACATCTTCGCCGTCAAGCGTTACTGTACCTGCTGTTACTTCATATTTGGGATGCCCCATAATCGCTTGCGCGAGTGTAGACTTACCTGTACCGTTCGGACCCATAATTGCATGGATCTCGTTTGTATTGATCGTCAAATCGACGCCTTTCAATATTTCCTTGCCTTCAATTTCAACGTGAAGGCCTTTTATTTCCAAAGTAGCCATTCCAATACCTCCAATATAATAAAGATGAACGGTATTCCGTTCTCTATTTAGTATCATTCTAATCTTACCCCATTAAGCAATGCCTTGCAAATCATTGAGAATGACAAGATTTTATCACGAATGCCCTTAATTCAAGACTTGTATGCTGATATTTTACCTACCAATATATATTTTCAATTATCTTCGTCCCATTGAGAATTTTATTTAAACGGGTCTCGGCATGCTTACATCTAGATTTTGAATCGCGTTAGAAGCTTTAACTTTCTACAGTCATACAAAAACACCACTGACACGTTCAATATCAGTGGTGTTTTCGATTCAATTATTTCACTGGAACGATTGCGCCGCCCCATTCTTCTACAATAAAGTCTTGAATTTCTTGTGATTGCAATACTTCAATCAATGTTTTGATTGCTGGTTTATTTTCGTCACCTTCACGAACAGTGATGATGTTCACATAAGGTGATTCAGAGTCTTCGATCGCAATCGCATCTTCAAGTGGATTTAACCCACCATCAATTGCATAGTTTGAGTTAATTAGCAATGCGTCTCCTTCATCATGGTTATACAGTTGTGGCATAAGTGCTGGTTCGTAGTTTGCATCAAATTGAAGATTTTTCGGATTATCAACAATATCCTTCAACTCAGCTGCTGTTTTGTCAATTCCTTCAGCAAGTGTAATTAAACCTTTTGCTTCAAGCAATGCAAGGACACGACCGTGGTCAGCTACTGAGCTACTTATGAGGATAGTTGCACCTTCTGGAAGCTCTTCAAGTGATTTATATTTTTTTGAATAGACACCGATTGGTTCAATGTGAATTCCACCAGCATTGACGAATGTATAGCCGTGATCCACAATTTGTAGGTCAAGGTAAGGGATATGTTGGAAATAGTTAGCGTCAAGGTCACCAGATTCTAAATCTTTGTTCGGCAGTACGTAGTCTTGGTATGGTTCGATAACAAGCTCGATACCCTTTTCCTCCAATAACGGCTGTGCTTGTTCAAGAATGACAGCATGTGGTGTATTGGATGCACCGACAACAAGTTTAGTTACTTCTTTTTCTCCGCTTGCATTTTTACCTTCGTCTACATTTTTCGTTCCACAAGCTGCAAGCACTAGTAAAAGCAATGCTAATAAAGCTACTGATAGAAATTTCTTCATTTTAAAATCTCCCTTTTTCTATGTTGTTCATCTAGTTGACAGGAAAAGTCCTTAATTCAACTAACGACTTTCTTCACATCAATTTGGCGATGAAGTTGTCAGCCTATTATTTCGCTGGAACGACGTCTCCGCCCCACTCTTTAAGAATGAAGTCTTGAATTTCTTTCGATGTTAACACTTCAACTAATGTTTTAATTGCTGGATTGTCTGCATCTTCTTCTCTTACCGTAATGATGTTCGCATATGGTGATTCTGTTGCTTCGATTGCGATTGAATCATTTACTGGGTTTAAGCCTGCGTCAATTGCGTAGTTTGCATTGATAACGACTGCGTCGCCTTCATCGTTTTTATACAATTGTGGCAACAATGCTGGTTCGTAGTTCGCATCAAATTCTAGATTTTTTGGATTTTCAACAATATCTTTTACTTCTGCACTTACTTTATCCACACCGTCAGCCAATTTAATGAGGCCAGCAGACTCCAGCAATGATAGAACGCGACCGTGCTCAGCGACAGAGTTACTGAAAATAATGACAGCACCGTCTGGTAGATCTTCGATTGAATCATACTTTGTTGAGTATACAGCCATTGGTTCAATGTGAATCGCACCAGCATTTGCAAATTTATAACCATGGTCAATCACTTGTTGATCCAAGTAAGGGATGTGTTGGAAGAAGTTCGCATCCAAGTCCCCTGATTCAAGGTCTTTATTCGGCAACACATAATCTTGGTACGTTTCGATTTCTAGCTCAATGCCTTTTTCCTTCAAAATAGGTTGTGCTTGTTCAAGAATAATGGCGTGTGGTGTATTAGAAGCACCGATTTTAATTGTCGTTACTTCTTCACTACCTACATCTCCGGCGCTACCGCTAGTCTTATCATCGTTACCATCATCCTTTGCACCACATGCAGCAAGCGCAAGGACAAGCACCGCTAATAAAATTCCTGTTAATAGTTTCTTCATTGACTAAACTCCCCTTTTTCTCTATTGTTTTTATATTTCAGGCATTGCCTGGTATTCCAATAAGTGGGTTACCTTTTGTCCAACTTCTTAACAATGGCATCCCCGATAAATTGAAGGATGAATACGATAATAACGATTAAGATCGTTGCTACTTGCACGACGTCAGTTCGGCTACGTTGGAAACCGTCAAGAAATGCTAGATTTCCCAGTCCACCTGCTCCAATGACTCCCGCCATTGCCGTATATCCAACCAATGCAATAGCTGTGACTGTAATGCCCGATACAAGTGCTGGCATTGATTCAGGTAGCAAAACTTTAAAAATAATTGTTCTGGTTTTTGCTCCCATTGACTTAGCCGCTTCGATAACACCTTTATCGATTTCTTGTAGTGCAATGAGTACCATTCGTGCATAAAAAGGTGCTGCTCCTATAATAAGTGCGGGCATTGCCGCATTCGGCCCACGCATCGTACCGACAAGAAATTTTGTCAAAGGAATCAGTAATATAATCAAAATAATGAAAGGTATCGAGCGGAAAATATTAACAAAAGCACCTGTAATGAAATTCGCCAATTTATTCGCCCAAAGCTGACCAGGACTAGATAGAAAAAGTACAACACCTAGTATCAGCCCAATAATCAATGTTAGAACGGTTGAAATAGCAGTCATATAAAGTGTTTCTGCTGTTGCTTCCCACATTTTAGGCCAATCGACAGTTGGAAACATGTTATCAATCATTGCCGATCACCTCCGTCTGGACATCTTGCTCATTGAGATAGCGAATCGCTTCTTCGACAATTTTTGCATCCCCTACAAGTTGAAGGATCAGCGTACCGTATGCTCCCCCATGCGTGTGGGAGATATTTCCTTGCACGATGTTTACGTCGACAGCAAACTTCCGAATCAAACTTGCTAAAACAGGTTGTTCTGTTCGCTCGCCAACAAAAATGAGTTTGACGAGTGTACCTGATGGGAACTCTTCTCTAATATGTTCCATTGCTTGTTTCGCTTCCACCGATTCTGTTATTTGAGAGACGAATCGTTTCGTAATCGGCTCCCTCGGCGATTGGAATACATCGAGCACATCGCCCATTTCAACAACTTTTCCAGCCTCCATGACTGCTACACGATGACAAATTTTTCGAATGACATGCATTTCATGTGTAATCAATACGATCGTCAGACCGAGTCGCTTATTAATATCTGTTAACAGATCAAGAATTGAATCAGTTGTTTCAGGGTCCAGTGCCGAAGTTGCTTCATCACATAATAGAACCTCAGGATCATTTGCAAGTGCCCGGGCAATGCCGACACGTTGCTTTTGCCCGCCAGATAATTCGGATGGAAAGGCATTTTCACGACCGCTTAAACCAACTAAATCAATCAATTCCGCTACTTTCCGTTCACGTTCTGCTTTTTTTACACCTGCAATTTCAAGTGGAAAAGCAATATTGTCTTTTACTGTTCGCGACCAAAGTAAATTGAAGTGTTGGAAAATCATACTTACTTTTTGACGCGCTTTCCTTAATTCATTGCCTTTAATCGTCGACATTTCTCGTTTACCAATTGTAATCTTCCCCGACGTTGGTGCTTCAAGTCCATTTAGCAGCCGAATTAACGTACTTTTCCCCGCTCCGCTATAGCCGATAATTCCAAAAATTTCGCCTTCACCAATTTCAAACGACACGCTATCGACCGCTATTATGCTGCCTTCACCTTCACCGAATCGCTTATTAACATCCGTTAAATGAATCATTGTTTTCACCTCTGAAAATAATATGCTCTTTAAGTGTCCAACTTTGCCTAGTTCTTTTAACATAAAAAGCCTTCCTGCAGACGGGCAGAAAGGCTAAACGTTATCATAAATAAACGTATGTCCAATCTCTCATCTCCCAAAGTAAATACTTTGTGTGATTTGGCACCATTTCACTTTCGTGACGGTTGCCGGGCTTCATAGGGCACTATCCCTCCACCTCTCTTAATAAGAGCGACCTATTCAATTAAATACTAATACACATGCTACCACAGCACTATATAACTTGTCAACCTATCATTTCAAGAAGATACGGAACGGATTGAAATGCATAGATTTTATGCTGCACAAGGCCATCCTTTTGAATGAGTAAGCAAGGAACACTTTCGATTTCATAATCCGTTGCCAAGTCTTGCACGTAATTCAAATCCGCTTTCCCGATTGGCATATCTGGCTTCATCGCTGACACAACTTCCATCATTTTCGATGCGACAGCACAGGTCCCACACATCGGTGTATATAGATAATACAGTGCGGAGGACGACTCCTTCAAAACCGCTTCCCATTGTTCGCGTGTCCATGTTTCCATTGCGTTTAAACCATCCTTCTATACTGTAAAATTAGAGTGTAAAGCGAAATTCGCTTCAAGTAAAATTGTTGCCAATACTTGATAAGGTGTTGTTTCCACTTCTTTATAAACCTTTTCTGTATATAAATGAATCGCGTTAGGGAATTCCCTTCTGACTAACGTTCGAATCTTTTCACCGGATTCATCCGCATCGACAAAGACATAGAGCTCATGTTGTTCATAAGGTGCCAGCAATTCTTCCAGTCGATAAGGGCTGACGGTCCCATTCGTACAAATGATGTCCACGGGTTCAGCAAGAATTCGTGCAAGACGTTTTTTGTCTGCACTTCCTTCGACAACAATCACCTTGTCATACGTCACACAGATTCCTCCCTGTTCCATTTTATGATGCAAAAAAACGCCGAGATAACACCGGCGTTTAGATGGAAGATTACGTTATTCTCCGACTGTCATTTTTTCATATGCTTCAGCGGACATCAATGCATCTACTTCGGATGCATCAGATGGTTCAACAACAATCATCCATGCATTTTCGTATGGAGATTCATTCACGAATTCAGGGCTGTCTTCCAGTCCTTCGTTCACTTCAATTACTTTACCGCTAATTGGCGCGTACAATTCTGAAACTGTCTTAACGGATTCAACGCTTCCGAAAGGCTCGTCTGCTTTGATTTCGTCACCAACGGATGGAAGTTCAACGAAAACGATATCGCCAAGTTCAGATTGTGCAAAATGTGTAATTCCGATTCGGAAGTTACCGCCTTCTTCTTTTACCCATTCATGCTCTTCAGAATAACGCAGATCTTTTGGTGTACTCATTCCGTAACCCCTCCAAATATATAATTTCATTCACTTCAATATTCGCATATTTTGTACGTAAAGACAAGGAAGGAATCACTTTGCCCAGACGTTTTCAAATTCCTCTTCCTTGAAACCAACCGTCACCTTATTATCACCAAAAACAAGTGGCCTTTTTATCAGCATTCCATCTGAAGCTAGCAAACTAATTTTCTCTGCATCTGACATTTCCGGTAGTTTGTCTTTCAAATTCAGTTCTCTGTACTTCATCCCACTGACGTTAAAAAACTTTTTCAATTCTAGCCCGGACGCTGAAATTATTTTACTCAATTCCTCTGCTGAAGGAGGAGCTTCTGCAATATTGACCTCTTCATAATTCAAGCCATTCGTTTCAAGCCATGCCTTTGCTTTCCTGCACGTACCGCATTTTGGATATCCGTAATATGTAAGTCCCATATCTCAACACCTCCATTTTCGCCATTATAACAGAAAAATCACCCAGATACCTATAGGTAACTGGATGATTGTTAAATCCGCCGGCGGCTTGAATTAGCAAACCATTTCTGCCAATTCTTAAACGATGTATTTCTCAGCTTCAATCAATTTCACCGATGCTTCACGTTTTTTCGCAATGATGTTATATGGATTTGAACGAGTCAATTTGCGTAGCGCAGACACCATCATACGCTGATTGTCGCCATCGACTGCTGCAAATAATGTTTCTTTTGCATCTCTTTCAATCTCTTCAAATGCTTCTTGACAGAAAATTTGTGTGTAAAGAATCTTCTGCTGTTCTTTTTCTTCTCCGTTACGTGCAACTGCTTTCTCTGCACGGAGAAGTGCTGATTCCATTGCAAAGATGTTGTTCGCGATATCTGCGATGTTGACCAGTACTTCCTGTTCAGCCTCCAGTTTCGTACCGAAGCGTTGCGCTGCAAGACCCGCTGCTAAAAGACCAATTTTCTTGGCATTTTTCACAAGTGCCCGCTCTTGTGCTAATGCTTCGTCGCCAATTTCTTCCGGCATCATCATTAGTAATTCTTCTTGCAATGCCTGTGCTTGTTGAAGGAGTGGCAATTCGCCTTTCATTGCCTTTTTCAAAAATGTTCCCGGTACAATCAGACGGTTGATTTCATTCGTTCCTTCAAAAATACGGTTGATACGGGAATCACGGTAAATACGCTCTACTTCATATTCCTGCATGAAGCCATAGCCACCATGAAGCTGAACGGCTTCATCAGCGATGTAATCTAAGACCTCTGAACCGACAACTTTGTTAATTGAACATTCGATAGCATATTCTGCAATTGCCGCTGCAATCGCTTTGCCATCCTTTTGCTCTTCAGCACTTAGCTGACTTTGACGTTCCTCAAAGTAACCAACCGTACGGTAAATCAAGCTTTCTGTTGCATATAGTTTAGCAGCCATTGTGGCTAGCTTTTGTTTCGTCAAGTTGAATGAAGAAATTGGTGTTTTGAACTGTTGACGTTGGTTTGCATACGTAATCGCCAATTCAAGGGCACGTTTCGAGCCACCAATTGTACCCACTCCCAATTTGTAGCGACCAATGTTCAAAATGTTAAAGGCAATAATATGACCGCGACCAATTTCACCCAATAGGTTTTCCACTGGTACTTGTGCATCCTGAAGAATGAGCGTGCGCGTTGAAGATGATTTAATACCCATTTTCTTCTCTTCCGCACCAACAGATACGCCTGGGAATTCTTTTTCAACGATAAATGCAGTGAATTTATCGCCATCAATTTTTGCATACACAACAAATACATCCGCAAATCCAGCGTTCGTAATCCATTGTTTTTCACCATTCAAGACATAGTGCGTGCCTGCATCGTTTAGCTTCGCAGTTGTTTTCGCACCGAGTGCATCTGAACCCGAACCCGGCTCTGTCAAAGCATACGCAGAAATTTTGTCACCGGTTACAGAATTCGGCAAGTACTTTTTCTTCTGCTCTTCATTACCAAACAGCACGATTGGCAACGTTCCGATCCCTACGTGCGCACCGTGTGTAATCGAAAATCCACCTGCAACGGACATCTTTTCAGCAATCAAAGCAGATGAGATTTTATCGAGACCTAGACCGTCATATTCTTCCGGCACGTCCGCACCTAGAAGACCGAGGTCACCAGCAGATTTAAGAAGTCTGACAGAGTGCTCAAACTCGTGATTTTCAAGATTTTCTACAACAGGAAGTACTTCGTTTTTAACATAATCTTCTGTTGTCTTGGCAATCATTTTCTGCTCATCAGAAAAGTCCTCAGGTGTAAATACGCGGTTTGCGTCAATGTCCTCTGTTAGGAAAGCTCCACCTTTGATCAATTCGTTTGTTTTTACTCTAGTCATTATAGTTTCCTCCTTTTATTGTCAAAATCAATTATAACTTTGCTGCATCAAGTTAATTAAATCAATTTCGCCTTGGCGTAATTGCGTCCAAATTTTGTATTGCGCTTGCGCAATTAACTCCCTTCACTATTTGTGACATCCGCCGGAGGCTTACTTTAACTTGATGCAGCGAGAACTTTGCTGCATCAAGTTAAAGTAGTTCAAAGACGCCCGCTGCACCCATTCCTCCGCCGATACACATTGTAACGACACCGAATTGCTTGCCTTGACGTTTTAATTCGCTCATCATACGTATTGTTAAAATCGTACCTGTTGCTCCTAGTGGATGCCCTAGAGAAATGGCTCCGCCGTTGAAGTTCACTTTATCCATATCAAGACCTAGATGACGGATGACTTGTAGGGATTGTGAAGCGAAGGCTTCATTTAATTCCCACACATCGATATCTTCAATCGTCAGTCCTGCAAGCTTCAATGCTTTTGGAATCGCTACAATCGGTCCAATTCCCATTACTTCAGGCGGTACCCCACCCACTGCGAACGAACGGAACTTCGCGATTGGCTTCAGGCCTTGCGCTTCTGCGACTTCACGATCCATCACTAGAACCGTTCCTGCACCATCTGAGGTTTGTGATGCGTTCCCAGCAGTCACAGTGCCTGTTGCTGAGAATGCTGGACGTAGTTTCGCTAATCCTTCCACACTCGTGCCGTGGCGAACACCTTCATCCATTTCAAACATAACTGTCTTCTCGCTATATTTCCCATTGTCATCAACAGTACGTTTGACAACTTCAACAGGGACAATTTCATCATCGAATTTCCCAGCTGCAATCGCTGCTCCTGCTTTTTGATGTGACAGTACTGCAAATTCATCCTGCTCTTGGCGTGTAATACCGTATTTTACGGCAACTTGCTCAGCCGTGTGCCCCATTCCCATATAATACTGTGGAGCGGTTTCTGCTAGGTGAGCATTCGGTCGAATCGTATTGCCCATCATCGGCACCATACTCATCGACTCAACACCGCCTGCAAGAATCGCCTGTGAATGCCCCAGCATAATACGCTCAGCTGCATAGGCAATCGATTGAAGACCTGATGAACAGAATCGGTTGACTGTAATCGCAGGTGTTGTATCAGGAAGACTCGCTAGCGCACCAATATTACGTGCTACGTTCATCCCCTGTTCTGCTTCCGGCATCGCACAGCCTATAATTAAATCATCGATTGGCCCGTCATAGCCCCCCGCACGTTTCAAAGTTTCTTTAATCGTCAGTGCCCCTAAATCATCTGGACGAACCGACACAAGTGAGCCTCGGCCCGCTTTCCCAACTGGCGTCCGTGCACCGGCTACTAGTACTGCTTCACGCATTGAAATTCCTCCTTTACTCTCTCTATCAGTTACGCAATGGTTTTCCTTTGACGAGCATATGCTGCATACGTTGCTGTGATTTCGGTTCCGCTACAAGGCTAAGGAACGCTTCACGTTCAAGATCTAACATATATTGTTCATCCACTAATGTTCCGTATGGTACTTTTCCGCCCGCTAACACAAATGCCAGCTTCTTCGCGATTTTCAGATCATGTTCACTAATAAACCCTGACAAGAACATGCCCTCTGCACCGAGCAGCATCGTCGCATAACCAGAATCACCTGTTACAGGAATTTTTTCGTGCTTCGGCGCTTTATAGCCGTTTTCGTATAAAGCTAGAGCTACTTGCTTCGCATCGTAAATTAAGTGATCGCCATTGACACTGACACCGTCCGCAAAATCAAGGAAGTTATTATCCCGTGCTTCTTCTCCAGAAGTAGATACCTTCGCCATTGCAATGGATTCGAACACTTTATTAGCAACAAACTGGTAATCTATATGAACGCCCTTCGGCAATCCTTTTAGATGTTTTGTATATAGATTGACGTTACCGCCTCCACCAGGAATCAGCCCAACTCCCACTTCAACAAGCCCGATATATGTTTCCATCGACGCTTGAATATGCGCTGCTGGTAAACAAACTTCTGCTCCACCACCGAGCGTCATGCCAAATGGCGCCGCTACTACTGGCTTTGTAGAATATTTGATTTTCATCATGGCATTTTGGAATGATCGGATAATGAAATCTAGTTCAAAAATATTATCATCCTGTGCTTCCATCAAAATCATGCCAAGGTTCGCACCAACACAGAAGTTTTTCCCTTGATTTCCAATGACAAGCCCCTTGTAGTTTTTCTCAACCTCATCTACTGCATAATTGATCATCTGAATGATATCCGGACCAATTGAATTCGATTGGGAGTGGAACTCAAGAAGTGCAACGCCATCTCCAAGGTCTATTAAACTAGCACCGGAATTCTTTTTGATGACACCATGTTTTTTCTTGTAGCGTTTCAAGTTAATTGCTTTTTCGTTCACAGGAACAAGCTTGTAATCTTCCCCGTCGAAGAAGTGCAGGTCTCCGTCTTGTTCGCTATAGAAAGTTTCATAGCCTTTGTCTAGCAAACGTTGAACGAAGGCAGGTACAGTTGCCCCCTCTTCTTTCATCTTCTCCATCGATTTTGCTACACCGATTGCGTCCCAAATTTCAAACGGTCCTTGCTGCCAGCCGAAGCCCCATTTCATGGCATTGTCGATGGCAACGATGTCATCTGCGATTTCACCATGTAGCTCTGCAGAATATAATAGTGTCGGAGCAATGATATTCCACAGAATTTCACCTGTCCGGTCATTCGCGTAAACCAATGTTTTCACTTTATTAGCTAGCCCTTTTTGTTGCTTCGCCATTTCAATTGAAGGCGTTTTCAATTTCTTCGCTG
The DNA here is from genome assembly GCF_033485195.1 of Sporosarcina beigongshangi. Lineage (NCBI taxonomy): Bacteria > Bacillati > Bacillota > Bacilli > Caryophanales > Caryophanaceae > Sporosarcina > Sporosarcina beigongshangi. The sequence continues at coordinate 117,928 of NZ_JAWLIR010000013.1, read as the reverse complement.
GACCGTATTCAAATGTCTCTGTATCTAGTTCTAGAATGTCTTTCCCTTGTTTCGAATAGAAGCCTTGTTTTGCTTTCGCGCCAATCCAACCATTGTCGATCATCTTTTTCATAAATGGCGGCAGTTTGAACACTTTCTGCTCTTCGCCTACCGTTTTGTCATAGACGTTTTTCGCGACATGCATAAATGTATCAAGACCTACAACATCGAGCGTACGGAAAGTGGCAGATTTTGGACGTCCAATCAATGTACCCGTCACAGAATCGACTTCCCCAATCGAATAGCCACGTTTCTCCATTTCACGTAATGTGATTAGCAGTCCATATGTACCAATCCGATTGGCGATGAAGTTCGGTGTATCCTTTGCAATGACGACACCTTTCCCTAATCGATCTTCTCCAAAGCTCGTCATAAATTCCACCACTTCTGGAGCTGTCGTACTTGCCGGAATGACTTCCAAAAGCTTCAAATAGCGTGGTGGGTTGAAAAAGTGTGTGCCCAGGAAGTGTTTTTGAAAATCTTCCGAACGACCTTCTGCCATCGCCTCAATGCTAATGCCTGATGTATTCGAACTAATGATTGTTCCCGGCTTGCGAACGGCATCGATTTTTTCATATAACCCTTTTTTCACATCTAATCTTTCAACGATGACTTCAATGATCCAGTCAACATCTTTTAACTTTTCTAAGTCATCTTCAAAGTTCCCAGCTTCAATGAGGGATAGATTACTTTTTGTAGTGAGCGGTGCCGGTTTTTGTTTAAGTAGATTTTGGATGGCTCCTGTTGCAATTTTATTGCGTACTTGAGAACTTTCTAATGTTAACCCTTGCGCTTCTTCCTGTTCCGTTAATTTGCCAGGAACGATATCCAAAAGTAAAACCGGTATTCCGATATTTGCGAGATGGGCTGCAATACCCGATCCCATGACACCCGAGCCTAAAACTGCTGCTTTTTTAATTTGATAAGCCACGTGAGAAGCCTCCCTTGTTTTCTTGAATGAACCACCATTCATTTTATGGGCAAAAAAAATAGAAAGCGTTTCTATATCTCTCAGTGTAGAACATTTCAACCATTTTCGCAATATTTAAATTGAAAATATTTATCTTCATTCAGCAAATTCTTTTGTACTGAAAGCGAAGCGTCAGCTACAGAAGTCCCCTACCTTTACAGGTGGCGTGATGAATACAATTTTGTTTTCCCGTTCAATAGCTATCGAAACGCTTGCTGAACGAAGATAAAGCCTCCGGCGGATGTCACAGATTTTGAAAGGAGTCAATCGAGCAAGCTCGATTCAAAATCTGGACGCAATTACGCCGAGGCGTAATTGATTCTAGTATATTTTCTTTTGAAGCATTAAACTACCCGACATGATTGCAATCATTGTACACTTATTATATGAAGGAGGGAATAAAAAGATGAAACCAATTACAACAGCTGAACAGTTCAACGAAATCATTGCAAGCGATTCTAAAGCGCTTATTAAATTCCAAGCAGGATGGTGCCCAGATTGCACACGCATGGATATGTTCATCGATCCAATCGTTGAAAAATATGATATGTACACATGGTATGACATCGACCGTGATGTGCTACCAGAAATTGCAGAAAAATATGATGTGATGGGTATTCCAAGCTTACTTATTTTCCAAAATGGAGAAAAACAAGCTCATTTGCATAGCGCCAACGCAAAATCACCTGAACAAGTTACTGAATTTCTTGACGGTGTAGAAAAATAATTTTATACAAAAACGGATAGATAAAAATCTATCCGTTTTTGTTATGGATTTTATTTCCAAAGTAATATATACTATAGAAAATTGTTGTGAGGTGTAACAATGGACAACGAAAAAGAAATTCAACAATTAAAAGATAAAATTGCCTACTATGAGCTAGTTATTCATGAACTGTCCGCCCCAATCATTCCTTCCCTCTTCGAAGATACTATCCTTGTGCCAATCGCAGGTCCTATCGGTCATAATCGCCTTAAGTCTATTCGTAACCGAGTTCTCGATTACTGCGCAGACCATCGCGACACGAATTGTGCTATTTTTGATTTTACAGGTGTTGACATTAAAGACCTTGAACAACTCGATTTTAATACTTTTACAATTGGAACAAGTCAACTCAATGCCGCCATGAAATTGATGGGCATCCGACCGATTTATGTTGGCTTTAACATACAGCTTGTTCGGGAAATTGTACGAGCAGGAATTCATGGCGAAATTGAAACCTATGCCAACTTCAACACGGCACTCACTATCCTTTTCAATACCAATGACAAATCACTTCATTCCACTTGATGAAGTGTTTTTTTATGAGATGATATATGCAGTTTTAGCATTGATGAAATAGGAATAATTGATTAAAAGGTGGTGGACGAAATGAAAAAAGTATTGAATATCAATGGCAAATCGCAATACGACGAGGATATTAACGAAGCTTTTCGTCCTTCTGCGTGTGGCCCTGTCACCGCTCGTATCCTTATGGATCAATTCCCTCCAGCTGTTTGCCCTTATGATGTCAATGAATTATATGCACAACTTGGTGGTACAAAAATCGGACTTGGCAAAGGTCCTTTCATCCGGAATATGCGTAAATTGCTTGGTGCTGATTGGACTGTCGAAGCCTGTGATATTACTGAAGTAAAAGTCCAAATCGATAATGGGCGACTTGTTGCCGCAAAGTTTGACAAGTGGTTTAATTTCCGTTGGCGTGGGGGCTACGAATTTGATTATCATTGGGTACCTGTTATTGGATATGAAGAAAAAGAGGGCGACGTTGAGTTAATTATTCATGATAACGGTGCGAGAAACCGTCCGAGTCAGGTACGACATATTTCGTATAACAAGAATAAACCCGTGTTGTCATTCGTGAAGATTGAACCCCCAAATTTAAAAAGCATTTATTCATTATGAAGGAATTTTCATAACGAATAAATGCTGGTGTTAGCTTGAAGATTGATTAATATTATTCCTTTTACGAAGTGTATGTTCCGTTCCCCATTCATGCATTGCTACCAAAATCGGCTCTAAACTCTTTCCATATTCAGTAATTGAATACTCTACTTTCGGCGGCACCTGTGGATATACCTTACGTGTAATAATGTCCTCTTCTTCCAATTCACGTAGCTGATTGGTTAGCATTTTTTGTGTAATCGCTGGCACTCTTCGCCTTAGTTCTCCAAATCTATGCGTGCCTTGCTGCAATAGAATTAATAAAATAATCGGCTTCCATTTCCCTACCAATATACCTAACGCATCCTCTACACGACATAATTCCGGTTTCATTTCCATATTACTTCCCACCTTAGTATCCTTTTAGATACTATACCACTTCAAAGTGCGTACTTACATAATAAGCTATTACAAATTAAACTATCAGTAGACAAATTAATTTCAAGAAAAGAGTTGATATATATGGAAAAGTATCGCATTGATCAAAGTAAAGGTCTAGAATTCGGAATTTATACATTAGGGGATCACCTTCCAAATCCACATACCGGGAGTCGCATTTCTGCTAAAGAGCGTATACATGAAATCATTGAATTAGCCAAATTAGCAGATCAAGCTGGTATCGACTTTTTCAGTGTTGGAGAAAGTCACCAGGAGTATTTTGCAACACAAGCACACTCCGTTGTATTAGCTGCGATTGCACAGGCAACTAGTAACATTAAAATTGCAAGCTCTTCCACCATAATTAGCACGTCAGATCCTGTTCGTGTGTATGAAGATTTTTCCACAATCGATTTAATTTCCGGCGGTCGTACTGAGATTGTTGCTGGACGCGCTTCACGCGTTGGACTTTTTGATTTATTGGGTTATAGCGTGCGCGATTATGAAGAATTGTTTGAAGAGAAATTTGAGCTACTGTTGAAAATTAATGAAGAAGAAACCGTCAATTGGAATGGGCGGTTCCGTGCACCATTAAACGATGCAACTATTCTTCCTCGACCACAAAACGGATCATTGCCGATTTGGCGTGCAGTCGGTGGGCATTCCGCGAGTGCGATTAAAGCTGGATACGCAGGGGTTCCTATGTTTTTAGCTACATTGGGCGGACCGGCAACTATCTTTCAGCAAACAATTGCTGCTTACCGCGAAGCTGCCGAGCGTAGCGGCTTTGATCCAGCTAAACTCCCCATTGCAACTGCAGGATTTTTCTATGTAGCTGAAACGACACAGCAGGCGCAAAGGGAAACCTATCCTCATATTAATGAAGGAATGCAGCTCACGAATGGGCGTGGTTATCCGAAGCAGCATTTTGCACAGGGTGCAGACCCGCGTGATGTTATGAATATCGGTAGCCCTCAAGAGGTTATTGAAAAAATTCTCTATCAGCATGAGCTATTTGGACATCAGCGTTATATCGGTCAAATGGACTTTGGCGGTGTCCCATTTGATAAGTTAATGAAAAATATTGAACTGATTGGTACAGAAATTTTACCAGCCATAAAAAAATATACAGCCATTGTTTAAAAAAGCTAACCGGAAAAATTGTCCGGTTAGCTTTTTATATAGCATTTGTAAATGATTCATTTCAAAAAATTATAATAGACAACTAGCTGATAGATTTACAATGAAAGCGATTTTGCCTGTCTAGTAATCATCGAATACCCTTCTCGTTCCATTAACTCTCGAACCTTATCATCATATAAAGGTATCTTTAAATCCTCTATCGGATCGTTCATATCAATTTCACAATGAATTTCCGCCAGCTTCCTTGATAGATGAAGCATGTCGATATCTTCCTCGATTTTTTTGCGCATTCCTGGTGTTAATTCGTGTAGGGATTCAATAACCCCCTCTACTGAACCATATTCTTTTATTAATTTCAGTGCCGTTTTCTGTCCAATGCCTTTCACGCCTGGATAACCATCGCTTGTATCGCCCACGAAAGCCTTTGTATCGATGAATTGCTGTGGCGAAATGCCATATTCTTCAACAAATCGATCATATGTATAGATGTCATAAACGTTGTAGCCTTTTTTCATAAAGGCAATGCGAACTCCAGGTCTGAGTAATTGCAGCAGATCTTTATCTCCAGTAACGATAGTGATGTCCGCCTTACCATCCCATGTCGTAACCATCGAGCCAATCAAATCATCCGCTTCCATGCCATGAATGCCGTAGTTTTTCCAACCAATCAGTTCCGAAACATTTCTCGCCATATCAAACTGTGGCACAAGCTCTGGTGCTGGTGCAGGTCGATTCGCTTTATAACCGTCAAATAAATCATTGCGAAACGTGTGTGCACTCATATCCCAGCAAACTGCTAGATGCGAGGGCTCGAATAATGAAGTTGCTGTCATCGTATGGCGCGCAAACCCTTGCACTCCGTTCGTCGGCGTGCCTGCTGCATTCGGGAAGTAATGCCCCATGGCAGACGTTGCAAAAAATGATCGGAATAACAATGCCATCCCGTCGATTAATAAAATATGTGGTTTCTCTTGAGTATCCATTATGTATTCCTCCTCGAATAATTACTGGCTCTATCATAGCATACGATTTCGGTAGAGACTGCTCTCGTTGTTGGACACTTTGGCGAAATGGTTGGAGACTTCCTCAATTTTGTTGGACATTTTACACGCTTTGTTGGAGGCTTTGACGATTTCGTTGGACACTTTTCCCACCATAAAACACACTGGACATCAAAAAAGCCGAATTCAAAAAGAATTCGGCTTTTCTGCCTTCACTCCACCAAAAACTGTGCTAGCTTTTCGATATCCGGTGTGAAAATACGGTCTTCTTCAATTGGTCGAACGATGGCCATTAATTGTTCAAACTTCACACGGGTTCTCGGTGCCATCTGTTCAGCACCTCGAATCGAACAGCCCGTCAACGCACATAGCGCTTCAATCGCCAAAACATGTCGCGCATTTTTAATAATTGCATAGACATGCCTAGCGCCAATTGTCCCCATTGACACATGATCTTCCTGATTGCCTGATGATGGAATCGAGTCAACAGACGCCGGGTGTGCGAGGGTTTTATTTTCCGACACGAGGCTTGCTGCTGAATATTGCAAAATCATAGCGCCTGATTGCAAGCCAGGTTCTGGGCTCAAAAACGGAGGCAATCCTTCATTTAACTGCGGATTTACCAATCGTTCAATACGCCGTTCCGAAATATTTGCCAGCTCCGCCACACCGAGCTTCAGAAAATCCATAGCAAACGCAATTGGCTGCCCATGAAAATTACCGCCAGATACAACCGTATCCCCATCATCGAAAATAAGCGGATTGTCCGTTGCTGCATTCATTTCAATCTCTAATTTCTCTTTCACATAACCAAGCACCTGCCAGCTGGCACCATGGACTTGTGGAATACAACGAATTGAATACGCATCTTGCACGCGCTTTTCTCCTTGAACAGTCGTCAGCTGGCTTCCCGCTAACCATTTCAGCATCCGGGTCGCCACGTCCACTTGTTCTGAATAGCCACGTGCCTCATGAATCGCTGGATGAAAAGCATCCGTAATTCCATGTAGCGCCTCCATCGTCATCGCCGCAATCCACTCACTATTGTAAGCCAACGACTCCGCCTCCAAATAATTGACCACGCCTTGTGCCGTCATCGCCTGCGTTCCATTAATGAGCGCAAGACCTTCTTTCGCCTCCAACACAATCGGAGCAAGACCATGCTCCTGCCAAACAGCCGCTGACGGAACTTGCCTTCCTTCTTGCCAGACAAATCCTTCTCCCAGTAAAACAAGGGCCAAATGCGACAATGGTGCAAGATCGCCCGATGCCCCAAGTGACCCTTGTTGCGGAATCACCGGATGAATCTGGTTATTGACCATATACGCAAAACGCTCCAACACTTCTACACGAATACCTGAAAAGCCCTTCAGTAACGCATTCAACCGCAGCACTACCATCGCCCGTGAAACCATTTCAGGAAATGGCTCTCCAACACCGCATGAATGCGAGCGAATTAGATGCAATTGCAAAGCCTTCGTATCCTTCTCATCAATTTTCACATCACTAAACTTGCCAAATCCCGTATTAATGCCGTAAACAGTCCGTTCTTCTTGCACGATTCTCTCCACTGCAGCACGACTTTTTCGCACTCGGACCAATGCTTCTTCATCCAATGAAACCTGGGACATCCTATATAAAATAGCTTTCATCTCATCCAAACGAAGAGAGGAACCTGTTAATGTAATCATAGCAACCATCCTTTATTCCTTAATCAATTACGCCAAGGCGTAGTTGCGTCCAAATTTCGAATTGTGCCTGCAGGATGCAGGTATGCGACCGTTGCCGCAGGACGTCGCGAACTTAGACTGCCTTCCTTAACTCCCCTCGTAATTGGTGACATCCGCCGGAGGCTTAGGTCAACAAGGATCGAACTATATCCTTGTTGACCTAAGAGCGATCGATGACTTTGACACCTTTTTTCCATACAGATCTAACATGATTGACGCCAAATAAATACTGTAGTTCCTGATAGTTAGCAATATCCCACAACACGATATCCCCTTGTTTGCCTGGCTCAATCGACCCTACTTTGTCTTCCATCTGAATGGCACATGCCGCATTATACGTCGCAGCCGTCAAAGCCTCTGATGGCGTCAAGCGCATTGATATACATGCCAAATTCATCACCAATGGCATGGATGTTGTTGGGGATGAACCGGGATTACAATCTGTTGAAATCGCAACAGGTACGCCCCCATCAATCATTTTTCGTCCTTCTGCCGCCTGTTCTCTCAAAAAAAGTGCAGTCGCTGGCAATAAACAAGCAATCGTCCCCGCTTTAGCCATCGCCGCAATTCCTTCATCAGAAGCTTTCAATAAATGCTCTGCTGAAATCGCTCCCACTTTAGCCGCTAATTCTGCCCCGCCATATGGTTCGATTTCATCCGCATGGATTTTGGGTATGAGTCCGTATTTTTTACCTGCTTCTAAAATACGTTCCGACTGTTCAGGCGTAAAAACACCAACTTCGCAGAACACATCATTGAAAACCGCAAGTTTTTCATTGGAGACGGCTGGTAGCATTTCATTGATAATATAATCGACATACTCCTCTTCGCGCCCCTTGTACTCTGTCGGAACAGCGTGCGCTCCCATGAATGTTGGGATGATATCAATGGGATGCTCCGCCTGCAATCGTTTCATGACACGTAGCTGCTTCAACTCCGTTTCTAGATTGAGCCCATAGCCACTTTTCCCTTCAACTGTCGTGACGCCATGTTGCAAAAAGGAATCCAGTCGGCGCTTCGTTTGCTGCACCAACTCCTCTTCCTTTGCTTCTCGCGTCATCGTTGTCGTTGCGTGAATCCCCCCGCCAGCGTTCATAATTTCCATATATGTCGCGCCTTGAAGCCGCCTTTCAAATTCGCGTTCGCGACTGCCCCCATAAGCGACATGCGTGTGCGGATCCACAAGTCCTGGTGTAACCAAATGACCTTTTGCATCTGTAATCACCGCTTCATGTGCACGGTCTTTGAACTGCTCTTCAAGCTGTCGCGTTGTCCCAACTGCTTGAATAATGCCATCCTCAATCCAAACACTGCCATCTCTAATAATTGAAATATTGTTCATGTCATCTTTTATTCGCGGTCCCTTGCTCGGTTGAGCTAATGTCGCGAGTTGGGATGCATGTTTAATCCAAACGATATTTGTCATTCTTGAATCTCCCCTTTTGCCATCATCGGAATATTGACTCCCTTTTCCCGGGCTGTTTTCTCGGCAAGTTCATAACCAGCATCCACATGCCGAACAATGCCCATACCGGGATCCGTCGTTAAAACTCGTTCGATTCGAGCTTCTGCCTCTTTCGTACCATCCGCAACAATCACCATTCCTGCGTGAATGGAGTAGCCCATTCCGACACCACCCCCATGATGAACGGAAACCCACGTCGCGCCTCCAACTGCATTGATCATTGCATTCAAAATCGGCCAATCTGCTACAGCATCCGAACCATCCTTCATTGCCTCTGTTTCACGGTTTGGTGATGCCACTGAGCCAGAATCGAGATGATCCCGCCCAATTACGATAGGTGCTTTTAACTCACCCGAAGCGACCATATCATTAATAATTTTCCCAAATCGCGCGCGTTCCCCATAGCCAAGCCAGCAAATGCGCGACGGCAATCCTTGGAACTGGATTTTGTCTTGCGCCATTCGAATCCAATTGCATAAATGCGTATTGTAGCTAAATTCCCGTAAAATCACTTCATCCGTTTTATAAATATCTTCCGGATCTCCTGACAATGCCACCCAGCGAAACGGACCTTTGCCCTCGCAAAACTGCGGACGAATATACGCAGGCACAAATCCAGGGAAATCAAATGCGCGTGTAACGCCTTCATCTTTCGCTACTTGGCGGATGTTGTTGCCATAATCGAATGTAATTGCGCCTTTATCCATCATGTCAATCATGGCTTCGACATGTGTAGCCATTGATGCTTTCGAGCGTTTCACATAGTCCTCTGGATTGGCAGAACGTAGTACCGCCGCTTCCCCAAGTGACATGCCTGTTGGAATATAGCCATTCAATGGATCATGCGCTGATGTTTGGTCCGTTAACACATCTGGAATAAACCCACGAGCAATCATAGCAGGCAACACTTCAGCCGCATTGCCAAGAAGTCCAATCGACAGTGCTTCACCCTTGGATTTCGCTTCCTTCGCCAAACGAATAGCTTCATCTAAAGAAGCTGTTTTGACATCGGTATAACGCGTTTCAATCCGTCGATCAATACGTGTTTCATCGACCTCAATACCAATACAAACACCGCCAGCCATTGTCACCGCCAATGGTTGGGCACCACCCATGCCGCCAAGTCCAGCTGTTAATGTAATGGTCCCTTTCAGTGATTCACCAAAATGCTGCTTCGCCAGCTCCGCAAATGTTTCATATGTCCCTTGCACGATTCCTTGCGAACCGATGTAAATCCAACTGCCCGCCGTCATTTGCCCGTACATCATTAATCCTTTTTTATCGAGCTCGTGGAAATGCTCCCAATTGGCATAGGCCGGAACTAAATTCGAGTTGGCAATCAATACTTTTGGTGCGTCTGTATGTGACTTGAATATCGCAACCGGTTTTCCCGATTGCACAAGTAAGGTTTCATCATTTTCAAGTTCCTTCAACGAGCGAACAATGGCGTCAAACGACTCCCAATTGCGCGCTGCCTTGCCGATTCCCCCGTACACTACCAACTCATCCGGATGCTCTGCCACTTCCGCGTCCAAGTTATTCATCAGCATACGAAGTGCCGCCTCTTGCTGCCAACCTTTCGTATTTAACTCCGTCCCCCGATAACGAATTACCCGTTCAGCTGCTTTTCCCATTAGGATTCCCTCCTGACTAATCTACTATTATCGTACACGATGTAAGCGCTTTATTGTACGGTATTCAGAAAGTTTAGTCTGTGGTAACGTGATGCTGTTGTAGTGGGGTAAAGTGGTAAAGTTTAGATATAATCGAAATAAAGGATTACATTAGATAGGGCTTGGGACTAGCCGGGGGGAAGGAACTGAACTATCTCGTGGAAACTGGACTACCTATTTTGCAAGCTGAGCTACCCAGACAAGAAACTCGACTACGCATTATGAAAACTGGACTACCTCGGGGAAACTAGACTACCTATTTTGCAAACTGAGCTACCTAAACAAGAAACTCGACTACCAATCAGCCAAACTGGATTACCATACAAAAAAGTTCCACAGCAGTCTACACTACCACGGAACTTTTTCATCACTTAATTTTGATTTTCACATCTTTTTCTATATAAGAAGGATATCCGGCTATTACAAACTTCACTGGACTTTTGTATGACTCTTTAGGCATTTCCATAACTAGTGTGGATTCCAGTTCCCCGTTTGGCCCCCCACTCCTAGACGGAAAATAGAAATAGCCATTATTTGCATCGTAAAAGTCTGAGCTAAATGGGTAATGGTTGAAATTTTCTTCACCACGGAAATCGATACTGATGTGATTGTCTAGCATAGTCAAATTGCTGAATCTAGCATCCTTTGGCTGTTGAAGTATTTGTATTCTATCCGTATCAATTACCAGAAATGCCTCTTCCTTTTCCAACGCCATCAATTTACCGAATTTCAAATAAAGCTGTTTCGGCTTTTCAAAATAGTTGCTTTGTAAATAGTAAATAACGACATTCGGTTTTTCTCCATCTGAACTTGCAGTTGTCCCATTTGCGATTGAACTCCATACTTTTCCTTTTTCATTTACAATTTGGAGATCCTCAAATCTAAAAATCTTCATCGTATTTTCGGGGTCAAATCTCACCTGAATTGCTGTTCTAACTGGACTAATTGTGACTTCTTCAATCGTCAGGGATTGCCCATTTACATTAACTTCTTCATTCAGTACGTATCTCTTACTCTCCACGTCATTCATTTTAATCGTAAATGGCAGTTTAATCACTTCAGTTTCCCCGTTACCACCGTTAATTTCAAATTCTAATATTACGTTTTTCGTTGATAGCGGTTCCTGAAAATCGATTTCGAGTGAATTAGTAGAAACCATACTATCATGGAAATTAACTGCGTAGTTTTGGGAAATTCCTCCCCATTTCAAATCTTCTCCATTTGCCCCCTTAATTCGAACATGATTAATGAAATCACTTTTATGATTTTCCTTGAATTTAATAGTATAGAATAACACAAGGTTCATTTTGTCGGCTATGATGCCATCGACAATCACTTTAACACCAGATGATTCGCCCGACACACCGATTTCCTGATAGTGATTGTTGTCAATTGCCGACTGCAGCCCTTTATTATCCTGAATAAGCGCAACAATCTTCTCCATCCCCGGTATCGAGGCAACCACATTCGCAAAAGCTGGGGAGACTCGAATTGATGTAGCGAATGCAATAAGCAAAATCGCCGCTACAACCGCCGCCCACACACCACGTTTAATAACAGGACGTTTTTTCAACGGCTTCGCAACCTGCTGAGCACGTTGTAAACCTTGTCGAATCGCTACTTCAAGCTCATCTTCTGGTACACCAGCGTTTTCAATTTCTACTTTCCATTTCCTTAACTTATCTTCCTCATCCTTAAACACGGCGGATCTCCCCTTTCTCCACGATGAATGAACGAAGTAACTTAAGCGCCTTATACAGTCTCGTTTTGACTGTACCTTCTGGAGTTGCAGTCATTTCAGCAATTTCTTTAATTTTGACATCCTGTAAATATTTTAAATGGATAAGTTCACGTTGGTCGTCGGTTAATTGCCTAAGTGCTTCTTCTACCTCAAGATAGGTATAATCTTCACTAATGCCTTGCTGCATGATAAAATCCTCATCTAAAAGAAGACGCTTTTGTTTGTACAAAACATCGCGGCAATAATTCATCATGATACGGATAAGCCATGTCTTCGCATATTCCGGCTTTCTTAATGAATGGATTTTTTCATATGCACGAAACGTCACTTCTTGAACGGCTTCCAATGCATCCTCATTATTCTTCAAATAAGCAAGCGCTGTTCGATAAAGTGCCTCTTTATGTGTCAGCATCAGTGATAGAAATGCATCGTCATCTCCCACAATCGCCTTCTCCACCAATTCTTTGTCTGTCAAAACCCCACCTCATTTCATGTTATCCATTAGACCTGCGAAACTTGAAAAAGTTTGCGTAAAAATTTGCCGAATAAAGATCAAATACGGCAAGGCGTATTTGCGTCCAGATTTTGAATTGAGCTTGAGGTCTACAGGATGTAGGTCATGCAGTCGTTGCGACAGGACGTCGCGAACTTAGACTGCCCTCCTTAAATTAACTCCTTTCAAAATCTGTGACATCCGCCGGAGGCTTAATTTTATCTAGCAGGGGGTTAAATCCCTGCTAGATAAAATTAAAGTCCATTCCATTTCACCCATTGTCGCATAGACTAGATGGAATCACTTGGAAGGAGTGAAAAAATGGTTAACATGCAGCCGGATAATCAAGGCGGACAACAATGGTCGCCACGATTACCTGAGGGATATGAGGAAAGAAATGTCCAAAGTATGCCAAGTTATGGAGCTGGCAACCAGATGATGGGCTACGGAATGCCGGGTTTCCCTCCCCAGCAAGGGATGATGGGCTACGACATGCAAGGGTTTTCTCCTCAGCAAGGGATGATGGGCTACGATATGCAAGGGTTCTCTCCACAGCAAGAGACGATGGGCTACGATATGCAAGGGTTCTCTCCTCAGCAAGGGATGATGGGCTACGATATGCAAGGGTTCTCTCCTCAGCAAGGGATGATGGGCTACGATATGCAAGATCTCTCGCTAGAACAAGACATGGCGGGACACAATATGTTGGCATTCGCACCAGGGTCTCGTATGCCCGGATACGGTCCGTCAGGCCGACCGCCAAATCAAGGGATGCCAGGTTTCGGACCTCCAGGATTTCCACCTAACCAAGGTCCTCCAGGTTTCGGACCTCCGGGACGTCCACCTAACCAAGACCCACCAGGGTTTGGACCTCCAGGACGTCCGCCAGGTCAATCACCTGGCCAACAAGGTCCAACATCACCACCACCGAACACCATCCCTGCTTATCCGACTACACAGACATTCGCAGTAGATCCAGGGGCTATTCGTGGTTGCCTCTATCGCCAGACATACGTTTGGTTATCAAGAAGACAAGGTTTTTGGTTCTTTCCAGTCTTTGTTGGGCGAACTTCCGTGGCAGGTTACAGATGGCGCAATCGTCAAAGAAGATGGGAGTATACGGGGATTAGCTTGAGTCAAATTGATCGGTTCACCTGTTTCTAACATAATTCAGCATTCAACTCCACCTCTAATTAAGTAAAGGAATGTATGCTGAATATGTTATAAAATTCAGTTAAGGATCAAACTACCGCTGAATTATGTTAAGCCTCCGGCGGATGTCACAGATTTTGAAGGGAATTAATGTAGGCAGTCTAAGTGCGCGACGTCCTGTCGCAACAAAGAGGGATGCAGTTCAATCCCTCTCCACTGCATGACCTACTTCCTGTAGGCCTCAAGCGCAATTCAAAATCTGGACGCAATCATGCCGAGGCATGATTGATCATATAAAAGAAGCAATCCCCTCATTCCGAGGGAATTGCTTCTTTTATTATTGCCTATCAAGAATAAATAGTAATCGATGTACGTGCATACCCACTATAAAAAATGGACAAGATTACTCTGTACAAACATGCACATTATCACATAGGAAATATGGGTGGTCAGATGAAAAAAACCTCAAATGTATTCTGGATTACGCTTAGCCTTGTATGCATTGCAGTGTTGTATGGAGCGCTAGCACCTGAAAGCTTTGAAACTGTAACCGGCAATATGAAAAACTTTATTACATCGGCTTTTGGCTGGTATTATTTACTTTTCGTCACAGGCATTGTACTGTTCTGTCTGTTCTTTATCGTTAGTCCCATGGGACAAATCACACTTGGTAAGCCCGATGAAAAACCCGAATATTCCCGGATGAGCTGGTTCGCGATGCTATTTTCAACCGGGATGGGAATCGGTCTTGTCTTCTGGGGCGCAGCGGAGCCGCTATCTCACTTCGCGATAAACCCTGCAACAGAACAACCTGGCACAGATGCTGCTTTTCGAGAATCGATGCGCTATACCTTTTTCCATTGGGGCATTCATGCTTGGGCCATTTATGCAATCGTTGCCATGTCACTAGCTTATTTCCAATTTCGAAAAGGCGAGCCGGGATTGATATCCGCAACGTTAAAACCAATCTTCGGCAATCGGATGAATGGTATGTCCGGCACAATCGTCAACGTACTCGCCGTTTTCGCCACTGTCATCGGTGTTGCGACAACACTCGGTTTTGGCGCCATTCAAATCAACGGAGGACTCTCTTATCTATTCGGTTTACCGATTAGTTTTCTTGTTCAAGTCATCATTATTATCATTGTCACCATTTTATTTATTATCTCAGCTTGGTCAGGTATCAGTAAAGGAATTAAATATTTGTCCAACGCCAATATGGTACTTGCGGCTATACTGCTCATTCTTGTCATTATTCTCGGACCTACGCTATTAATTTTTGATACATTTACGGACACCATCGGCTCGTACTTTCAAAACTTACCACGCATGAGCTTTCGTGCTGCGCCACTCGATGACAGCAATCGAACATGGATTAATGACTGGACTATTTTCTATTGGGCATGGTGGATTTCATGGTCACCGTTTGTCGGCATATTCATCGCTCGTGTATCACGTGGGCGGACTATACGTGAATTCCTGACAGGCGTCCTGTTATTACCGACATTACTTAGCTTTTTCTGGTTCTCTGTTTTCGGCTCCACTGCAATGGATGTGCAAATAAAAGGAGTAGATTTAACAAAACTATTGACCGAAGAAACGCTTTTCGCCGTTTTTCATGAATTGCCGATGTCCATGCTGCTCTCAATTATCGCCATCCTGCTGATTGCCATCTTTTTCATCACATCGGCCGATTCGGCCACATTCGTTCTCGGCATGCAGACAACGTACGGGTCACTTCATCCACCTAACATCGTCAAGCTGACGTGGGGTATTGCACAAGCAGCAATTGCCATCATTCTCCTGTCGGCAAATGGATTGACTGCACTGCAAAATGCCTTAATTATTGCCGCACTGCCTTTTTCCTTCGTTATCATCTGTATGATGGTTTCACTTTATAAGGAACTTAATAAGGAGCGCAAAGAAATGGGGTTAATGGTGAGACCATATCCGAGGAAAACGAAAAAATGAACATGCTGTCGAATCAAGGCTAAGCAAACTGCTTAGTCTTGTTCTTTGTTCACTAGTTTTGTCACTTTTTGATGATATCCTTTCTTATCCTTTAATCATGGTACAATTTTCTAAACGACAATGGAGGGGATTCGATTGCTGCGTAAAGTTCTGATTTTCTCACTCATCTTCATCCTTTCAGCCTGCTCAGCTACAGCTGAAGTTGGACGACAGTTAACTGACACCGAATCTGCTGTGTTAAGTCGTTTTGATAGCGATCAATTATATGCAACTATTCAAGAATTAACGAAGGAGCCTCGCATAGCTGGAACCGAATCCGAACGGCAGGCTGCCGTATTTTTAACGACACAACTCGAACTATATGGGTATGAGGTCGATGAACAAACCTTTACATTACATGGCTCTACAGTAGATGAGCACGAATCTCAAAACCTCATTGTTACAAAAAAAGCTACAGATGGTCTTCCATCAACTGGAGATATCATTATGATAGGTGCACACTATGATTCCGTCTTTCAGTCTCCAGGAGCGAGTGATAATGCAAGTGGAACTGCCGTATTGCTCGAAGTGGCTCGTATGTTAAAAGACACGCCGAGCCCGTCTGAAATTCGTTTCATCTTTTTTGGCTCCGAAGAAAATGGACTAGCAGGCTCTGAAAGTTATGTCAATGGAATGACGGCAGAGGAAATCGAGCGAACAATTGCTATGTTCAACCTGGACATGGTCGGTAGCGCAGATGCGGGCCCACTAAAGCTGTTTACGGTAGACGGCATGCCAAACACCGCGACGAAGATAGCCAGCAAAGCGAATGAGGATTTATTTGGCGAAACTTTATCTCTCGCGTCCTCTGCACAAAGCGATCATTCAGCCTTCCACAATGCAGCCATTGACGCAGTAATGTTCACTCATTTCCCTTTGGAGAAAGCCTACCATTCGCCTGATGACACCATCGATAAATTGAGCGAACAGCGATTAGAAAATATTACCCGTATACTAGCAATGTCCATTCTTGAATTAATCGTCCTTGGGGGTAAGTGAATCTTTTACCTGTAAAGCAAGTGTTGAAGCCTCCCCCATCGTAAGGCTTGTTAGATTGTATTGCTCTCTCATTGCGGCTACGTGGAGCAGGACTTCCGACAAAAAACGAATATTGCTATCGATATCTTTACCAAAATTATGAGGATGCCACCAAAGATGAAACACTTCTCCCTTTATCGCAGCATTCGTTATACTTTTTTTAATTCTTCTTAAGCGTAATGATTCGAGACTTTTTAAGCTTGCATGATAAGGTCTCAAAAATCGACTCGATGGCAAATTGACAAGAGGTTCCACCGCCACTTCATCAATCGGATACGTATGATCGCCGAACATAGGTAAATAACAGTCTGCCAGCCTAAGCATTCTCTTCACGATTCCTTCATCATGATAAGAGCCAACTTGATAGACCCAGCTATCCTCGTGTCCTCTAAAGCTTTGAAGACCGTTTTCTTTACAAATTTGTAAATAGTCACGGTTGATTTGATTTCTTGGAAATATTAGTGATTTCACTGGCTTACCAATTGCTTCCGCAACCTTTATAGAAGCCTTTAGATCTGCTTCAAATTGTTCCGCAGTCTGACCACCCTCCAAACAATAATAATGTGAAAAAGTATGGGTTGCCAATTCTTGGTTCGGGTAATCCATAATTTCCTTTATCAATGAAGCTCCAAAATGCAATGGATCCTGTTCCTCGTTCTCTCCAAGCCCCGTTAGCTTATTATATGGCGAAAAAGCTGCATGGATATAACTTGGATAGAGAGGAGGCAGGTTTACTAGTAGCTCTTTCTTATTATCAAAAAAAAGCATACCAACTGTCGCCCATGTCGCATGAATATCGAAGTGATGGAACAGCTCCAATATTTTTGGAATGGCTTGCCGCACACCTAATATATTTTCTTGGTACTGTCCTAATGTGTAAACATCATGGACACCCCAGTTTAATTCAAAATCTAGGGAAACGACGAAGATTCCTTGTTTACTCATATTCTCATCACACCATTACCAATTGTAATAAACCTTTGGTAATAAAGGAGCTTCTGTCGCTGAACCCGCGCATTAGTTAGCCTTATTAAATTTCGGTCTCTCAATATATAAAATAATTCCCTCCCACATAATAAAATACAAACCGCCTCCATATCTAAACTTTTACATGATTCAGTGATAGCAAAGACAGAAACAGGACTAGGGGAAAAAAATCCATTACAATTGAGTCAAGTGAGAAATTCGCCACAATGACTACGAATAGGGGCAAGCTATTCAACGCTCGTTTCGCCATTTTGATGGATCCCGTCGTTGTTTTCTTCATGTGATTGTATGAATAGGCAACAAAAACTAGTAATGCAACGATACCTAGAAATCCTGTGAAATACCAATAGGACAAATACATATTATGAGCTGCATAGCCGTCTAAAAAACCAGTCCCAATGCCATTCCCTATTAGAAAAATACGTGGATTCGCCGTGATTTCTTGGAGATAAGCTACCCACAAAGATGATCTACCCGTTGTGACCGAAACGACTGTGCCCCCTTGTTCTGAAAATCGGGCAATCGTCACAACAATAAAATCGAGTAAACCGAATGGCATGGCAATTAAAATAAGGACCGTTAACGCAAATAAATACTTCATGACACTTCTATATTTAGACGTGACATATATGATACAGACGTAAATCAAGATAATAATGACCATAAGCAAAAACATTTTAGAAAGTGTATGCAAACCCATAAAAGCCAAGACTAGTATAAGCACACTTTCTTTGACTAGTTGTTTTTTATAACCCGAGACAACAAGCAGGAGCGCAATTGCCACTAATACTTGTAAAGAAAAATAATTAGGGTCTACGTCCAGTCCGCTAAATCGAGTATATAAGTGATTATTTTCATACAATGTATAAGTTTCTCCCATATTTTGAATGTACTGTTCCACTTCGGGTATCCAACGCCCAAGTAGGGCAACAAGGCCTGAAAATACCAGACCAGAAGCATAGGATAGTACATATCGTTCATAGGAGGCATTCTCGTTGAGCGTCGCACTAGCTACTGCTATCGTCAGGAAATTCAACAGGAACCCAACGATAACAAGTGAATTATTACTCGAGGCGAAACCTGAAGTCAACAGAATATAGAGAGCAAAAAACAGAAATCCTATGATGACCGTTAGACTGACACGTATTTTATTGTTCAGCATCGAAAAAAGACAGGATAGCAAGTAGACGAATTGAATGATATGGAAAAAGGAAAAACGATCTCCATCGAATTTCAATACGTATATCCATGTCGAGAAAAAAAGCAGGAAAATAATTTTATCTTCTGTCCTTTCTTTCAGGATCCCATAGCAGGACACCAGTAAGAAAAGGACCAAAAATAAATTATGACCACTAACCAGTTTAGCCAAGACGGATAATGCAGCTACCATAATGAGTACGCTAGTTGGAATCGTCCCATTCATCCTGAGTCTCACATTATCCTCCCGCCCCTCATGCAAAAAAATTGAGTCACTCAACGTAAAATATCCTGGAGTTGTTTCATTGCCACTTCATTGCTACCTCGATTTTTTTTACTACCATCTTGTAAGCCTACGAGAATGCTTCGATCGTCAAGAACGGCTTTCAACGCATTAAATAATGCCTGCGTGTCTGTCTCGACAATGATGCCATTCACTCCGTTATCAAGTTGCTCTGCCGCAGAAGCATAGGCAGTCGTGATAACTGGTGTTCCTAAAGCGAGCGCCTCACCGATAACCATCGGATAACCTTCATAATCAGAGGCTAAGACGAAAATATCAGCCTGCTTAATATAGGGAAGGGGGTTCGACTTTTCCCCCGTAAAAGTAAGCTGCTCCAACACGCCATATTTGTCAGCAAGCTCGTAATTTTTGTCCCAGTCCGGCCCATCTCCTACTATCCACCATTTAAAACCGGTATATCCTGCCTTTTTCAACAGATACACAACTTCTATAACTCGATCAATCCGTTTGGTAGCATTATCAATTCGAGCAACTGTGACGAAATGAGTTTTATCCGATTTGTCCATTGGCTCAAACTCATCGGCACCATTCCGAATCGTGTTATAGGGAAAAAAGTTATACACGACTGCGGACTTATGCTCATATTCGGGAATAAATCGATCAAATTTCGCTTTGCCCGCTTTTGATACATTGACGACTGTGTCAAAGTTCTCGTAACTCTTCAAACAGCACTCCCGGTTAAATTGCGCTTTGATAAGATCTGTATGAATCCAAGCAATTTTCTTATCCGCCACGACATTTCCAATCACGTATTGATTACTTCCTCTATTAAAATAGCCTTGCGGCACATCATTAAAATAGGATATCGCAACCTGATACGGCTTCTTTTTTCTCTGTAATGAAAAGAGTAGTTTAAAATAGAGTGTCGATCCAATGAGTCTAACGAATATCATCAATAGGATCCGAATCATTTTATCGAATAGGCTACCATTTTTTACAACTTCCGAGAACGGCGTTGCTGTCAGCGTCAATAAATAATTACTAGAAACGACGTTCACATTTTTAGGCAGTTCCTCTACTAGCTCTCCCTTGTTCGCGAACAGGAATAAATCAATTTCATTGCAAGGATCCTCCGCTATTATGTGTAATGTATTAATGAGCGCTCGTTGAATTCCTCCCATTGACAGGTTGTATCCTACAATTAGAATTTTCATCACATGTCATTCCTTTTTTAGAGTTGCTCATACAGACGTATTAACCGTTCCCCCATGATAGACCATGCATATTTTTCTACATATAAACGATGCGATCGAATGCCCATTTCCAAAAATACATAAGGATTCGTTTGGAGGAGTTGTTCAATCAGAGCTGTTAAACTAAGCTTGTCGTAAGCAATAACAAACCCTGTATGATTGGCTGCAACGATTTCGTCAATTCCTGTTTGTTCTGCTACAATAATTGGTTTCTTCAATAACATTGCTTCATATAATTTATTCGGTGACGAAAAGCGATGGTTCGGAACTACAGGATTGTAAATAGCTAGCATCACATCACAATACCTCGTTAAAGCGAGGGTTGACTCATAGTCCAATTTTCCATAATAAAAGATATTGTCATACTTCACACTTTGCTTTTTAAAATAACTCTCTAAATCACCAAAACCACCAATATGAAGTTCAGCATCCTTAAACTTCGCAATCACTTCTGCAATTTCAAGTAGAAAGCGACTTTTCGATAATACGCCAACGTAGACAAACTTCAGCTTTTTATTTAGTTCACCCATAGGAACAAATCCACCATTTACACTTGGTAACCTAACTGGTGAGTTATGAATGATCCATAAACTTTTAGGTACACTTTTTCGTATTTGCTCGATCCTACTTTCATTGACAATAATGACCGCATCCGCCTTATTCATCATCCGAATGTCCAGACCTTCGATGATAGGCTTCAGTATTGTTGGAACTCTAAACGCATCGACATAGTAATCAAACACATCATAGACATACTTTTTACGAAAGATTTTCGATACAATAAACGCAGGTATGACTGTATCAAAGTCACATGCATGAATCACATCGTACTCTTTGCGGTAGTGGATTAGTTTTTTTAGTAAGAAAAGTTGAAATAACAGCAAAGACCACAAATTAATAATCCCTCGCCCAAATAATGCCTCTTTGCGGAATAAATCAATCTGTACCTGTCCATTGTCCAGCGATACAACATCTCTCTTTTCTAACTGTTGTTCTAAATTTCTTTCCCATGCTAGAACCCTTAAGTCATAGCCATATGTCAGTAACGTGTTCAACTCCTTTTCAACGCGCGGATCAGGATTGACTGGGTTTGATCTTGCCATCATAATTCTCATAAACGTAACTTCCTTCGCATAAAAGTAAGGATTTCTTTCGATTCCTTTACCTTTAAAATTGTCAATAAAAAGAAATAGAGACTACTCCCTACAAGCCCAATGACCATCATTTTCAAAAGTTCATTCATCTGGAGCCATACATAGCCATTCAATATGACAATGACAACTCCCATAACTCCGGACGCCATCAGCACTTTCAAAAAAGTGATTGCCATACTTTTTAAACCCAGCGAACCAATCTTTCTTCGAAGACTAATCCATAAGAGCGCGACACTAATGAGTGCCGAAATACTTGTTGCCAATGCCAATCCGTTCAGTCCCATATAAGCCGATAAAATGATATTCAATACGATATTCAGAGCCACCGCAATTGCAGCATTGACCATCGGGCTGATCATATCCTGGAGTGAATAAAAAGTGCGCAATAGGATTTCCCGAATGCCATAGCCTATCATACCTATCGAATAAAAAAACAATGCCTCCGCTGTTAGCAGAATGGCTTGCTCATCGAATTGTCCACGTCCGAATAGCAATTGAATAATTGGTTTAGCGACAATCATAATGCCGATGCTTGCTGGTACAACTAGAAGAATTACACTTGAAAGAACCTCACGCATCGACCTCTTCACTTCTTCTATGCTTTTTTCAGCAGCCATTTTTGATAGATGTGGAAATAGAATAGCGATAAATGACAGAACAAATATCCCATGGACAAAATCATTTAATCGGCTAGCATACGTTAATGCTGAGATCCCACCTTCTACAATCTTGGATGCTAATGTTTTATCGACTATAGTATTGATGTGATCAACAGACATTCCCATTGTGATTGGTAACACAAATAATGCTACTTTCTTTATATTTTCGTCTAGAAACGGAGCTACAGGAGAATACCGATATTTCATCTTTAACAGGGAGGGTAGTAAAAATAGCAATTGAGCCAGTGAAGCAACAATACTACCAATTGCTAAACCAATACTATGTGTCTGAGCACTGATGATGATTGAGAGAATAATGATGAAATTGAAAGGAAATCCTAGCATAGCAACTGTCGTAAATTTCCCGTTGAGCTGGAGATAACTTGCGAGTAACTGGGTAAGGCTTGTGAAATAGATACCCACTAGTCCGATACGTGTGAAAAGGACAGCCATTCTCTTCGTTTCTTCATTAAAACCTAAAGCGAATACAGTTACGAGTTGATTTGAAAACAGGATTCCCACAATAAGAAGTACGGTTGTGATGAGCAGGACGACCGTTAGTAAGCGATTTGTAAAATCCAGTGCTTGTTTTTCACCGCTAGTATTTTCAATCTCTTTGTAGAGCGGGATATATCCTGAAGCGATTCCTGTCATCACAAAGCTGAATAACATAGTTGTAATTGAAATAGAAATGAAATAGGCATCCGTCGTGACCGAAGCTCCATAGAAATAAGTCAGCGTAATATCTCGGAGAAACCCAAATACTTTGGATAGAACAGTTATAATCATCAATAGTGCTGCCGTTTTTTTTATCGTTTCGATGAGTTGCCCCTTCTCCGCTAGTTGTTTTTTAAATCCTTTTTACGGATTTCCTAATTATTTTCCTTTATCGCCTTCTATAACTCTAGATGACCTAAAACCAAAAAGTGTTCGGTTTGAAACTACTTTATCTATGAAAAAGCCTTTCCCCCTTAAAAAAGTTACTCTTTTCTTATCTGGCTTTTCCAGGTCTATAACGATTGTTTTTGCGTTATAATCCCTCTTGACGAGGGCACATATATCTATGATATTATCTAGATTCCACTTATCGATATAGATAGTTCCCTTTCTTAATTGTGTAAGATAAGAGATCGCATCTATTCGCAAGACATTTGGATTAATCCAACAAATCGTATCAAAAGACAATCGTTCTGCGGCAGAATAACCAGTAAACCCACGGTAAAGTCGATTGCCTATTTCCTTCATATCCTGATCTCCAAAATCGTTGTTCTCAAACACTTTTTTTATCGTTAAAGGTGTAAATGTTTTATATGTGACTAAACTGTCAGTCGATTTCACATCCATTTTTAAAACCATATGTTGCTGTTGTTCATAAAAGAATTTTCTTACGGAATGGATAGCATTCACGATGTCCGGTGTCACCTTTTTGAACGTTTCAGTTGAACGCAGATTCCTCAAAATGTATTTCATCTTCCCGACCGTATTACGTCTAAATAACACGGCTTTTCTACTTTTTTTGATACCAGAAAGTAGCCACTCTTTCCCCCATATGAGATTCCTTCTTCCTTTTTCTTGTATAGAATTCGAAGAAAAAACTATTCTCGTCGTATGATCCAGACCAGTGTTCCATTCGAATTTATAAGGCTCATAGCCAATACTCATATCTAAAATTTTCGTTGAACTATTAACACTCTTCTTAATTTTTTCTTTGACAAGTATACGACCTGGGCTAAAATAATCGAATGCATCGTCATGTCCTAGCACATATCCCATATACCTTCCACGGCATTTGAATCCGTAAGTGAAGGCAATGAGTTTATCCTCTAAATAGAGTGATTCGATTTGTACACGCATGGCCCCCGTCGTATTTTCAGCTAATTTCCGAAAAAAGCGCCTTTTTTCCTGGCTCGTAAATCCACTTGTATCATTTTTCTTTTCCCATCTTTTATTATGCAGATGAAAAATAGTATCCATTTCTTCTGGACGACTCGTTGCAAGCTTCACTGTCCCTAAAGATCGTAGTCTTTTTTGTCTTCTATCCAATCCATGTAATGTCTTTCTCTCTTTCATATAGTCATCGAGTTTGATATTTTCCAAGTCAACAAAAGGGGTCACAATTCGATAAGTACGATTTTCTATCCCTCGTTTCTCCAAGTAGCTCTCCAAACTTTTAGGTGTCTGACTGCTTTCTAATAGCCCATGTAAGTTGAACAATACCCGTTTCTTCGTTTCAAGCAGGTAGTCAAATACCAACTCGATTGCCTGATCCAAGATAGACGCATACGCAATAAAATCCATGTAATTTGCCTGTCCCAGCGCCATAAAATTATATTCATACCCGAGCCCTTTTTTGGAATACATAAAGGGGAAAAATGCAACAAAACGATCGTTATGTTGAACAGCAATTATTTCAATATTTTTTCCTTCCCCTAAATAACTCCACCATTCATACAACCATTCAAATTCGATAAATGGATTTGTGTTATCAATACTTTCCAAAATTAAAGACCAATCATTTTTAAAGTCCTTTAGTTGATCAATCGATGTAATGGTAATGAGATTCATTTTTTCCTCCCTCTATTACTTCATAGAAAGCTTCGAACTCGCGACTGTTGAATAATAATGAACCGTTTCACGTAACCCTTCTGGCAAAGAATAACGTGGACGCCAGTCAAAGGAACTAGTGATTTTTCTATTATCCAGCACACTTCTTTCAATCTCTCCGACTCTTATCGGTTGGTAGATTGGTGTTTTCGTTACCCCAGTTGCCTCGAAGACTTGCGCCAACAGGCCTTCAATTGACATCTCTATCCCTGAACAAATATTGTAAATCCCTTTATGCTCTCCCTCGATTGCTAGTCGACAAGCTCTTGCAACATCTTTCACATAAACAAAATCTCTTGTTTGGAAGCCGCCAAACACTTCAACATCTTCCCCATGAACTAATTTTTTGATGAAGATTGAGATGACACCCGCTTCTCCATCGGCATTCTGTCTCGGACCATATACATTTGAAAAACGTAATATACAGCTATTTCCGCCAAATTTTTCGTCATATAGTTCAATATATTTCTCTGCTGAATACTTCGAAAGCGAATAAAAGGACAATGCATGTAGACGGTGATTTTCATCAATTGGGAGATAATTCGGCTCACCATAGACCGCTGCTGAAGAGGCAAATACAAAGTTTTTCACATTGTATTTTTTCGCCAGCGAAATAAGTTTAACTGTGCCAACAATATTCGCCTGCAAATCAAAAAAAGGATCATTCATAGATGCTGTAACCGAGACCTGCGCAGCTAAGTGGATAACATAGTCCGGTCTTTCCTTATCAAATACATACTCGATTTCTGGATCATTAATATCGAACTGGTATATTTTCACCATATTTAATAGGTTATCAAGGGATCCTGTTACTAAATTATCGACTAACACAACTTCATATTGATGATTTACTAATTCTTCAATAACATGTGATCCGATAAATCCTGCCCCACCAGTCACTAATATTTTCATACTCAACATCTCCTTCATTTCAGGTAACCTATGACCGTTCGATTATTTTTTCATAGTATGCAAATGTCTTGTCATACATCTTTTCAAATGTGAAGTGCTGCTCGTAAAGCAATCTACTTTGCTCTCCCATCTGTAGCCGAAGTGATGAACTCGTGAGTAATGCAGAGAGTGCACGTACTAACTCATCTTCATTTTTGGGTGGAATTAAATAACCATTTACTGAAGCCTTCACCGCTTCAGGTACGCCTCCAACATCAGAAGCAACAATTGGTAAACCGCATTGCATCGCTTCTAGAACGCTAAGGGGAAGCCCCTCCCAATCAGAAAGCAATAGAAAAATATCGGACCTCTGTAAAATCGCTGTGATGTCATGCCGATTACCTAAAAACCGAACCCTGTCATGCAATTCCTCTCTGTCTACAAAGCATTGCGCTTCTTTTAGTGTTGGTCCCTCGCCAGCAAACAACATTTCCCACTCAAACTGCTGTAATTTAGTTAAGGCTTTTAGCAATTCGAGCTGTTGCTTTGGTGGTGCAAATCTGGCAACCATCACCATCGTTAACCGATTTCTCGGTTGCTTACTATCGTTGGATCGTACTATTTCATGCACACCGTTATGAATCATCAGTAACTTGTCTCGCGGCAAAATTTTATGCGTAACAGCCAATTGCTTATCGTATTCCGAAACAGTGATTACACCCTTAGTCAGACGTCCCATCCATCTTTCAATTATTCGATATACTTTTTTCTTCTTTCCTTCTACTCCTTCTGTAAACGACCAACCATGTGCTGTGAAAATGGTCGGGATACGAAGCGACCAGCCAGCAAGTCTACCAATCACTCCCGCTTTCGATGAATGCGTGGCAATCACATCTGGTTGTATGTTTTTTATGACTCGACGTACTTCTACGAATGCTTTTATATCTGCAAAAACATGAAGATTACGTATTAACGAATGGCAATGAATCGTGTCAAGCTCCTTATAGAGTGTCACATTTCCTCCTGTCACAACATAAACGGAATGTCCCTTCTCCATTAAAGCGATAGAAAGATCCCTCACATGTAGTTGTGCCCCACCAATCGTGTCCATTCGGGTAATGACTTGAACAATTTTCATATTGGGTCCCCCCACTTTATCGAGTGATCAGCTTTGGATGAAATAGAAATTCCATTATTTCGGGTGAATTGGAGGTAAACTGTGAAACTCGGTACCGCTTAATACATGTTGGGCATTTTGTTTTACATATTCGACAAAGTCAGGTGACATCTTACGTTGAAGGCGCGCATAAGCAGATTGTAAAAGGAAGGGTCTTTTTTTATAATGATGTGCATCAGAAGCAATAAAGTGAACTAAATGATTTTTACATAACTTCAAAGCAAATTTTCTCTTCGCACGTCCGTTTGCACCTGTAATGCTTGATGCATTAACTTGTACAAGCGCACCTCGATTGACTAATTCAAACAGTTGACCTGGATCACTTCTAATGATGGAATTTCTTTCTGGATGCGCGATAATTGGAATATATCCTCTAAGCTGCATTTCAAAAAAAATAGGAGCTGTAAAATGTGGGATATGATTTTTAGGTAATTCGATGAGCATATACTTTTTACTCCCCGCAAGTGGTAGCAAACTGTCAGTAAGTTCATTCAACAGATTTTCATACAATTGAATTTCCATACCTTCTAAAATCGTCACAGGGATACCTTGGCTACTTAGCTGCTGGTTTAATTTATTAACTAAGTACTGAATGTTTGATGTATTATTATTGAATTTTCCATTCCGATGATGCGGAGTGGCGATAATATGAGTAATTCCAACTGCAGCTGCATTTTTCACTAACTCAATGGCTTCGTCTTCCGTTTGTGGACCATCATCAATCCCTGGAAGGATATGATTGTGTATATCAATTACAATAGTTGCCACTACCTTTCTTCATCTTCAATAGTAAGTATCGCTTTTGGCCGGATCTGTTCTATTCAACACCGTTCCTAGTAGAGGTGCGTTTACTTTAGTCAGTTGCGCCACGCTTTTCACAGCTAGCTCTTCTTTCGTGTTTTTTGCATCGATGACGAATAGGCAACCATCCACAATCGAAGATAGTGTGACTGCATCGGAAACAAGTAAAGGTGGTGAGTCAATAATAATGAGATCATATTCCATTGCTAATTGCTCAAGTAACTCTTTCATCTGGGGCGATGATAAAAACTTTGTCGGGTTAAGTGGCTGGGGCCCGGCACTTATAAATGACAAGTTGTCGATTTCAGTTGTTTGAATAATACTATCGAGTGTTTCATGCCCGGAAATGGCTGAAGTAAGGCCTTTTCTTTTCGGTAAATTAAATAAAGTTCTACCCGTAGATTTCCGTAAATCCGCATCAATATAAATTGTTTTTCTTCCATTCATGGCCATAATCGTCGCTAGATTTCCACTAATGGTCGATTTTCCGTCTCCAGTAGATGAGCTAGTAATCATGATTGTTTTCATATCTTGTCCTTTTAACAAATACTCCACGTTCTCCCTAAGCCTCCGGTACTCTTCGATTACGATGTCAGGGAGGCTTCCACCTGGGGTTTTATCCATAAAAGGGATTGTTCCTAAATTAGGCATGTCCATTACTTTCTCCGTTTTCGCTACGCTATCCATTTTAGTGAAATAAATTTCCCGGGTAATGATGATCATTACACAGAGAAGAAGGCCACAAACAAACGATAGACTAAAATAAAATAAATGATTGGGTCTTACCTTCCTTGTGTCTTTTCCAGCCGAAACATCTTTCAACACCTTTATATTTTCTAGATGCATCAGTTCCTTAATTTCTTTCTGAAAAGTGGCAGCATACGTATTTACAAGTAACGCTGCTTGCTCTGGAGATTTTTCATAGGCAATGATTGTAAGGATTTGAGATTCGGTAGTAGACTCAATTTTTATCTTCTCTGTAAGCTCTTTTTTTGTATAAGGCTGGTGAAATGCTGCATTTACGTTCGTCATCATCCGATCACTTTTCAAAATATATTTATAGGTTTCGATTAAACGTAAATGTATATCAATTTCATAGGTTTCTAAAACCTTACTTCCCTCATCATTCGTTGGATTATTAATAAGTAAATCGATTTTAGCTTCATATGTTGGTGTAATGGCAAAGCTACTAAAGCCACCACATAATGTGATTAACAGTAAAAATGAAGTGACTTTCCGCCAATGCTGACCTATTAGTTGCAAAATTTCTTTCAGATTCATCTGCTCATTCATCGAACGTTTACCGTTGTCATCTCAATTGGCTGCATTTGTTTAATAAGCCCCCTTTGCTTTAATAACAGCTAGAATGGTTGCTACAATTATTTTTACATCGAGTTGAAAACTACGATTTTGTACATAGTACAAATCAAATTCAATTTTCTTGCCGTGGTTTATATCTGAACGTCCATTGACTTGCGCAAAGCCCGTAATTCCAGGTTTCACAAGCAATCTCTGTCCTTGCTTATGACTATATAAGTCTGTAATTGCAGGGATTTCAGGACGAGGACCCACCAGGCTCATATGACCTACCAATACATTCAAAAGTTGGGGCAACTCGTCCAGACTGTACTTTCGTAAAAACTTGCCGATTGTTGTAACATTTTCATTACTTTCTGTTTTAAACTGAAAGTAATCTGGGACACCTTCCTCCCATGAATACATATGACTGTTTTTACTATGCATAGATACCTTCATCGTACGAAATTTCAATATACGAAATTTCTTGTTATACATGCCTGTCCTCGTCTGGCTAAAGAAAATCGGTCTCTCAGAAAAAATAACCATAACGACTGCAATGGTTAAAAATAATGGTAGGCAGCAGATAAGAATGAATAGACTACCTACGATATCAAATGCCCTTTTCCACAATGGATGACGCCATGCTGTTCCTGTACGGAACGCCAAACGTTGCTCCATTCGAAGATCACCTACACCCTCTATTTTTGACTCTGAATGTATAATGACTACATCACCTCACTTACGCCATTGTATTCACGAAGCATAGGGCGACAGAACCAAAATGCAGAAGTTTGTTGTAAGAGTTTGTGTTTATAGTTTTGATGCTTGCCAGGATAGTTTTGCGTTTTGCCATTATAGTTCGTGGTTGCCATGACAGTTCCACGTACACCCATTACAGTTCCGTCTTTCTCCATTACAGTCTCACTATTTACCATGACAACTCCCCTATTTAACCATAAAAAAACAACCTCACCCGAGGATGAAGTTGCCTAGTTTATTTCACTTATCCAAACGCCACATCCAGAATCATCATGACGGTAAATCCAATCATTAAGCACATGGAAGCCAGGTCTTTATTGCCATTTTCCTGAGAACCTGGAATAACCTCTTCTACGACTACGAAAATCATCGCGCCAGCCGCAAAACTAAGTGCAAATGGCAAAATGGGTGCCATCAATGTAGCAGCAAGAACCCCAATAACGGCGGCAATTGGTTCAACGGCCCCCGAAGATTGACCGTACATAAAGGCTCTCCTACGCGACATACCGTCTCTTCGTAACGGCATTGAAACTGCTGTGCCTTCCGGTAAGTTTTGGATCCCAATCCCGACCGCCAATGCAATCGCAGCTGCTAATGATGCCGACGGAAAACCTGCGGCCACAGCGCCAAATGCAACACCAATCGCTAAACCTTCTGGGATATTATGCAATGTAATCGCAAGTACCAAAAGTGTACTGCGACGCTTCTTTTCTGGATGTATGCCCTCCGCATCCTTCATAGAGGATGTCGGATGCACGTGAGGGATGATTTTATCGGCCCCCCACAAAAATAATCCACCTAGCAGAAAGCCAGAAGCCGCTGGAAACCAAGATGGAAAAGGTCCGGTCTCTGCCATTTCAATAGCAGGTGCTAGTAATGACCAAAAACTCGCAGCAATCATCACACCGCCAGCGAAGCCTAGCATACCATCCATCAGTTTTTGGTTGACCGTCTTTGTCGTAAATACTAGCGCAGCCCCAATCGCTGTCATTCCCCAGGTAAATAACGTCGCAATTAAAGCTTGATAAACGGCATCTAGCTCCAAAAAGTATTGTACCATCCTGTTCTTCCTCTCTATATCAATCACGTCTCGGCGTGATTGCGTTGGGATTTTGAATTGTGCACAGCACAATTATCTCCCCTCAAACTCCCTAACACCCGCCGGAGGCTTAACTGCATTCAGCAAATGTATTTGCTGAATGAAGTTAAAACTGAATCCTGTTATTCCTTAATATAATGTCATTGTATGCTACAAGTTTCCCTGACGCAACATTATTCTCTTTCAAAAACCATCTGATCACATATATTTTTAACGAATAGAGCATTCGAAGAAAAAAATTGGCTATCGCCGGAAAATTGAACTTCGGATTTGCCAAACTGTAATACCTTTTCGACGAACTGGACTACCTCAACGACAAACTCGGCTACCTCTTAGAAACTCAACTACACACTTACCAAACTGATCTACCTTTTCGACAAACTGGACTACCTAGGCAGAAAACTCAGCTACCTCCGGGAAATTGAACTACATATTTACCAAACAGGGCTACCTTTTCAACGAACTCGACTACCTCAACGACAAACTCGGCTACCTCTTAGTAACTCAACTACACACTTACCCAACTGATCTACCTTTTCGACAAACTGGACTACCTAGGCAGAAAACTCAGCTACCTCCGGGAAATTGAACTACATATTTACCAAACTGGGCTACCTTTTCAACGAACTCGACTACCTCAACGACATACTCAGCTACCTTTGAGAAACTCAACTACGCATTTGTCAAACTGAGCTTCGCATTTGTCAAACTGAGCTACCTTTTCGACAAACTGGACTACCTAGGCAGAAAACTCAGCTACCTCCGGGATATTGAACTACATATTTACCAAACAGGGCTACCTTTTCAACGAACTCGACTACCTCAACGACAAACTCAGCTACCTTTGAGAAACTCAACTACGCATTTGTCAAACTGAGCTACGCATTTGTCAAACTGAGCTACCTTTTCGACAAACTGGACTACCTCAACAACAAACTCGACTACCTCTGGGAAACTCAACTACGCGTTTACCAAACCGGGCTACCTTTTCAACGAACTCGACTACCGAGCGGAAACTATTCTATAGAATGAAGGCCATGCAGAATTTCATCCGCATGGCCTTCTCTTATTCCTTTTACAATTTAACTTTCTGCAAACGCAAGGCATTCAAGACAACTGAAACCGAACTAAATGCCATCGCCGCCCCTGCAACCCACGGAGCTAGTAAGCCAATCGCAGCGATTGGAATACCGATTGTGTTATAGAAAAATGCGAAGAATAAGTTTTGCTTAATATTACGCATCGTTTTGCGACTCATAATAATCGCATCTGCCACGCTATTTAAGTCACCGCGCATCAGCGTAATATCTGCCGCCTCAATCGCAATATCCGTCCCTGTTCCGACTGCCATGCCGATATTCGCCATCGCGAGTGCTGGCGCGTCATTGATACCATCGCCGACCATTGCCACTTTCTTACCTTGGTCTTGTAGCTTTTTAATTTCATCACTTTTTTGTTCAGGTAATACTTCTGCAATAACATTCGATAACCCAACTTGGCGAGCAATCGCTTCTGCAGTGCGCTGATTATCACCTGTCAGCATGATCACTTCTAGACCCAATGCCTGCATTCGTGCAATCGCTTCTTTCGACGTTTCCTTCACTGTATCAGCGACTGCTACGACGCCTGCAAGTTGCTGATCCACAGCAATCAGCATCGCTGTTTTTCCTTCACTCTCCAGCTTTTCCATTGCAGCATTCGAATCTAAAATCGCAATGTTGCGCTCATTCATCAATTTTCTTGTACCGACTAATACTTCTTTACCACTAACGACAGCTCGAATACCATAGCCCGGTAACGCTTCAAAATCAGTCACTTCCAGCAATGGCAAGCCTTTTTCTTTCACACCTAGGACAATTGCTTGTGCCAGAGGATGCTCAGATTGATTTTCAGCTGTTGCCACTAATTGCAACACTTCATTCTCCGTAAAGCCTTCTGTCACCGTAATATCCGTCAAAGCTGGTTGACCTTTTGTTACTGTTCCTGTTTTATCTAACACAACAGTGTCAATTGAGCGTGTGTTTTCCAAGTGTTCGCCGCCTTTAAACAACAGCCCCATTTCAGCCGCTCTACCTGACCCTGCCATAATCGAAGTCGGCGTCGCCAAACCTAGCGCACATGGACAAGCAATAACCAATATCGAAATCGTTGGAATCAAAGCCGAACGGAAATCGCCTGGTGTCACCATAAAGAACCAGATGAAGAACGTTGCCACTGCAATCACAACAACCACTGGTACAAAAACACCCGAAATTCTATCTGCTAAACGCTGGATGTCCGCTTTCGATCCTTGCGCTTCCTCAACCACTTTAACAATTTGGGCTAGTGCTGTATCTTTCCCCACTTTTGTTGCCTTGATTTGCAATGAACCATTCTTATTGATCGTTGCACCAATAACAACATCGCCAACTACTTTATCAACGGGAAGACTTTCCCCCGTAATCATTGATTCATCGATAGCCGAACGTCCTTCAATAATTTCGCCATCCACAGGAATCTTTTCGCCAGGCTTCACAAGAATCGTATCACCTGCGATAACTTCCTCAATCGGCAATTCAATTTCCACGCCATCACGTAACACTATTGCTGTTTTCGCTTGTAAGCCCAACAACTTTTGAATCGCTTGACTCGTTTTTCCTTTGGCACGCACTTCAAATAATTTACCAAGGACAATTAGTGTAATAATAACAGCGGATGCTTCAAAATATAGCTCCGGGCTACCAATTTTTCCACCATTCATCCATTCAATGGATAGGTACAAACTGTAGAAATACGCTGCGCTCGTACCGAGTGCAACCAAAACGTCCATATTAGCACTTTTATTACGTAGTGAATTAAATGCTCCTTTATAGAACTGCGCACCTACGATGAATTGAACCGGTGTCGCTAAAGCCAACTGCACCCACGGATTCATGAGGAAATGTGGTAAATAAATAAAGGATAAAAACTCAAAATGCGCCACCATCGTCCATAACAATGGAATCGTCAAAATTAATGAAAAGATGAACTTCTTCCGTTGCTTATCAATTTCCTGTTGTTTATGATCCATTTTACCCTTACTATCTTGCTTCGGCAGCAATTCATAGCCCATCTTCTTAACGACTGTCATCATATCCGTTGTTGCGACTTGTTTACTGTCATATTCAACAGCTATCGTTTCAAGCGCAAAATTGACGCTAGCATTTGAAACGCCCTCCATTTTAGCAACGCGTTTTTCGATTTTTGTTGCACATGCTGCACAAGTCATACCAGCAATATCAAAATCGACTTTCTCTTGTACAACACTATAACCGAGCTTTTCCACTCTAGCTTTAAAGTCGTTGACATTCGTCTTCTTCGGATCGTAAACAATCGTCGAGCGCTCCAATGCATAGTTGACATTGGCTTTTTCAACGCCTTCTATTTTAGATAAACCTTTCTCAATGCGATTCGCACAGGCTGCACACGTCATACCATTAATTTGTAATGTTTTTTCTGCTGTTGCCATAATGTCTCTCCTCCGATACTTGGTGGGGGTATATTATTTTCAAAAAGAAGAACTATACCTACTGTGAGGTATAATCTCCTCCACCGCCTTATACCCCCACATGGTGTAAGCGGAAATTAAGTTCACTTTTAAACGAGGTCGTAACCTTGGTCTTCAATTGTTTCTTTGATTTGAGCCAATGTTGCTGCACCGTCAAATTCCACAGCCACTTCTTTGCTGCTAAGATCCACTTTAACTGCTGAAACACCTGTCAATTCACCAACACTTGTTTCAATTGAATTGACACAATGATTACATGACATGCCTTCTACTTTTAAAATTTCTTTCATAATTAAAAACCTCCTGTTTTGTTGTTAATTACAACTTACTATACCCCTTACAGGTATGTCAAGTACTAAAGTTTTTTACTTCGTCATTGTTTTCATAACGTCCATTAATTCTTTAATCGCCGCTTCACCATCCTGCCCTTTAATAGCCTTGACGACACAATGATGCGTATGATCCTCTAGCAACGCCAATGAAACCTTGTTCATCGCTGATTGAATCGCACTTATCTGATGCAAAATATCGACACAATAACGATCATTCTCCACCATTTGATGAACACCTCGTACTTGTCCTTCAACACGCTTTAAACGATTGAGTAGCTGTTGCTTATTTGGTTGAACTGTTTTTTTCGTTGTTTCCTCCACCATTATCACTCCTTATAAACGAGCTCCATATACCCCGTACCCCTATAATAACATTTTATTCGAAGTGGGTCAACGAGTTCGCTTTTTATTAACTGAAACTTTAACTATCTTCCTCAAGTCAATTCCTTATTTCTCTATTGTTCCATCTCATTATGACCGCTATGCCGCTTGTTATGCCCGCCATAACTACATTTATGACCGGCACGCATCGCTTTATGACCGTCATGGAAGACATTATGACCGCCACCAGCTTTTTATACTCGCACAGGGTATAATTCATTCAAAAAAACAAATCTTAGCGCATATAGTTGGTTTACAACGACTTCAGCAAGAAAGGCGGCCAGACATTTGAGTGCCATGATACTCGGTGGATTTCTATTTATAAGCGTTAGTGTAGGAGGTATTTTTGCTTGGATTGTCTCCAAACTCTTTCAACAAACAACGCAAGGTTTGTCACTTTTATGCGGAGGATTTTTAGTTGGATTGCTGATCCTCGATATCATACCAACCGCTTTGCAAATGTACCAATCGTTCGGCATCGTACATGGCGCTCTCATTGGTTATCTCTTATTTCAAGTACTCCACCAGCTATCTCACCCGACAACGGTTCAAACACCATCCATCTACCTACTAACCATTGCACTTTTACTTCACACCATTCCACTCAGCGTGACCATCGGCAACGCACTTGGCGATTCCACTTTCGGCATCACCATTACCGCTTCAACCATTCTCCATCATCTTCCAGAAGGATTTGCATTAACAACGGCACTCCTCTCGCAAGGCAAACAATTATGGTGCTTGCTGCTTGTGTTTATCAGTTTATCGCTGTGCTTCAGCCTATTTATTTGGCTAGGGCATTATATAAATCTAACAAATCACGCACAAGCAATTTTACTTGGTATTTCCATTAGCTTGCTCGCAACGACTAGTCTATCTGAATTCATCCTACAGCATCGTCGAGCTTTGCCTATAGATTCATTTTTAATATATATCCTTATGGGGTATCTGTTGAGTACGTTATTTCATTTTTTATTGTAATAAAAAATACAGTTATTCATAGGTGAAAATCCATGAATAACTGTATCAACTACATCGTTAGCCTTTCACCTCATACAAATGCTTCACCAATTCACGGTTTTTTTCTTTAAAAACATCATTATGCGAGGACACCATGCCATGTCCATACGCATCCGGTGTAATATATTGCTTGGCTTTATTGACAGCATTGGCCGCGTCCTGAAATGCCCCTGCGATTAAATGAAGCTTGCCTTCATGTTTCAAAATATCACCTGCCGCATAAAGCCCTGGGACGGATGTTTCACTCATTGGGCTCCCCGCTATGCTATACTCGTCTACCATTTCTATATTCAGCCCGCTGTTTTCGGTCAACTCTTTATCCTGATCATAGCCATGATTGATGATGACTTCATCCACAGCTAATTGAAACTTCTGACCATCCTCCGTACTGACTAGTTCGACTTTTTCAATCGTTTCATGATTATCTGCCGCAATCAGCCTTTCAATAGAGGTGTTCAATAAGCAATCCACTGAACTTCTGAATAAGCGGGATACTTCCGCTTCATGCCCTTTCAACATATCTTTGCGATACGTCAAATAGACTTTTTTGGCAATCGGCTCTAATTCATTTGCCCAGTCAATTGCCGTATTACCGCCTCCGGAAATTAATACCGTCTTCCCTTTAAAGCGTGCCAGAGATTTTACCGTATAATGCAAATTGGATACTTCAAAACGCTCTGCACCTTCAATCTCCAATTTTGTCGGCTTCAAAATACCTCCGCCTACAGCTAAAATGACTGTTTTGGATAGATGGCGTTGCTCGGTAGAAGTACGTATCACAAAGTGTCCATCCTCATCTTTTTGAATCGATGTCACTTTTTCACCGACTACAAGCTCAGGCTTGAATGTCAGTCCTTGCTGAATCAATTGCTCAATCAACTTTTCAGCTGGAATAGGCGTCAGCCCACCTACATCCCAAATCATTTTCTCCGGATACACATTTACCTTTCCACCTAAGTAAGGCTGGAACTCAATAATCTTCGTTGTCATTTCTCGAAGTCCGCTATAAAATGCAGAATACAATCCTGCAGGGCCGCCACCAATAATCGTTACATCATATAGCTGTTCCGAAGTCATCCAAAAAACCCCTTTTTACTTTGTCTGATTTTCTTTAGTTCTTTCAATCAACATGTCTACAAATAAGTCAATTTGCTCATAGATTGCAATTGGGTCATATCGATAATACGTGTCGAAATCATTGTAAAACACTTGATTATTTTTCATCGCATCTAAGCCCTGCCAAATCGGTGAGTCCTTTAAAGTATTCAAAGCCTCTCCTCTGTTCTCAGGATCATAGGACGTCAAAAACATGTAATCAGCGGCATACTCAGGCAATACTTCCATAGACAGCTGAAGTGTTTGTTCTGCATTGTTATTTTTATGAGGCATGTTCAGTTCCAATGCATTATATAACGCCTGGCCACCACGTCCAGCATTGTCTCCAAAGATCCATAAATCCCCTTTATCCGTTAATTCATAAATACCAAATGTCGCGTCTTCAGCAATAACACCCGATAGCCTTTCCTTACCCTCTTTTGCTTTCTGGTCAAATTTACTGATGAATTGCGCTGCTTCTTCGTGATTACCCGTAATATCTTCAAATAATTTCACTGTTTCTTGAATATTGGATGCTGTTCCATATGGAATATGAATCGTTGGCGCTATTTCTGAAAGTTGCTCATAATTTTCATCATACATCACGACAATTAAATCAGGTTTAAGCTCCAATACTTTTTCAACATTGACCGGCTGACCAATTTCAACCGCATCTTTTAATAAATCCTTAATAAATGGATTATCAAATGCTGTCGGTTCAACCCCTATAACATTTGCGCCAACGGATAATAATTCACCTGCATAAAAGTCCGTTACGATTCTCAACGGCTTCGAAGGGATTTCAACGACTCCTTTCCCCGTCTCATATGCTCGTGTTTCTTCAATTTGCTGCACTGTCTCTTTCTCTGTAGATGCAGGTTTATTGCAAGCGATTAGCACTGATGCAAGTATCGCAAGTATGGCCGTCATCATCATAAATTTAGTTTTTTTCATAATTCGTTATCTCCTTTATCATGCCGACAGAATCCCAAGCTATTTACCAACTATTTTGCTAGTCTTTTTTAATAAATAGAGTAAATAGGGTGCCCCTACGAGCGAAACCAATAATCCCGCAGGCACATCCTTTGGCGCTAATAAAAAGCGACCTAGAAAATCGGCAACTGTCAATAGGATGCCACCAAGTAAAATCGTAATCGGAAACATATATTGATGCTTCACACCAACCA
Organism: Sporosarcina beigongshangi; assembly: GCF_033485195.1. Classification (NCBI taxonomy): domain Bacteria; kingdom Bacillati; phylum Bacillota; class Bacilli; order Caryophanales; family Caryophanaceae; genus Sporosarcina; species Sporosarcina beigongshangi. The sequence continues at coordinate 79,485 of NZ_JAWLIR010000013.1, read as the reverse complement.
TCCTTCTTGCAGCATGCGGCGCTAGCAGTCCAATAAACCCGATTGTTCCAACAATGGCCACACTCACTGCAGATAGTGCAACACCTAAAATAATCATATACAGGCGCACTTTCTGCGTTTTCAATCCAATGCCTGTTGCCAGCTCATCCCCAAACAACAACACATCAAACGTTCTTGAGAAGTAATAAATAATCGGGAAAAATAACACGACAGCTAACGCGGCAAGCGACACATGCTCCCAGGAGCTCCCATACGTACTACCTGACAGCCATGTTAAAGCTTGCGTTACATTTAACTTCGATTTCACCACAATGATTTGAATAACAGCCGAACCTATTGCGGAGATCGATATCCCCATCAGCACAAGCATCATCGGTTGAAAGCCACTGCGGAAACTGAATACTAATATAACGATCATCGCTAACATCGCACCGATAAATGCACCGACAGGGATGAAATAAAAGGGCATTCCCGGAAATAGTAATAAGAAAAGCATCGCTACCATACCAGCACCTGACGTAACCCCTAACACAGAGGCATCCGCTAAAGGATTACGCAATACTGATTGTAAAATCATGCCTCCTGCCGCCATGAGCATCCCTACCAAAATGCTAACGAGTATACGGGGAACACGGAAATCCCATACATAGATGTTATGCGCTAATTCCTGGACAACCTCATTCACTGGCGTAAAAGCTGTACCGCCAAATAACACACTGACAAATAGCACAAGCAATGCAACCACAGCTATGGAAGCATTAATCAACCATTTACGTGAGAAAAAGTCGTGCCCATTCAACGTAGAGGCCTGCTCTTTTTTCCCTTTACTCATCTTGATTGCTAAATAGATAAGCACAGGACCGCCAATGATCGCAGTCATTGCACCGACTGGTAATTCCTGCGTTTGCGTAATGAAACGAACGAGCACATCCGCACCGACTAATAGCGTAGCTCCAATGGCAATATTACCCAGAATCATTGAATAATGAAGTCTAAATCCTATTAAACGCACAATATGTGGCGCGATAATCCCGACGAAGCCGATGGGACCAACGACAGCTACAGTAATGGAAGCTAAGAAAATAGCAATCAGCCAGCCAAGTACTTTAATGCCGCCCACTTTCTGTCCAAGTCCAATGGCTGTCTCGTCACCAAGCAATAAGACATCCAATTTCCGGCTTAGCAACAACGCGACAATAAGCGTCACCGTAAACCATGGCCATGCAAATTGAACCCCTAACCAATCCAATTGGATTAACGAGCCCGATCCCCATAGGAATAAACCTGTTACTTCATTGGCGAAAAATAACTGTAAGGCTCCCGTAAATGATGAAAACAGCATACTGACAATCATACCTGTCAATGCCACGCGAACCGGATCTAGTCCTCTCCCAACAAGCCCCCAGACAAGTGACGCGGCGGCAAGTCCACCCCCAAAAGCAATGAGTAAAGGAAATTCTCCGCTCATTTTCGGAAAAAATATCGCCCACGCTACTACAAAAAAGTAAGCTCCTGCATGAATCCCCAACGTACTTGCACTCGCCAAAGGATTTTTAGTAATCGACTGCATGAGCATCCCCGCAACAGCCAGAGCTGCTCCGGCTATGCAACCAATGACCAGACGCGGTAAACGCGTATATAAGAAAAAATTCATTTGCTGTGGATCATGTCGAAGCTGTTGCCAAAAGGCAAAATACCCTTGTGACGACTGTCCTTGGCTGACATGAATCGATGCCAGTAAACCGAACAAAATGATGCATCCTACTATGGCTAGACTCGTTTTTACTTTACGATTTTGCATATCATTCTTTAATAGCCGCAAGCAAATTATCTACTAGATTGTCAGCAGACAGTACTCCGCCAAATGTCCAAGTGTCACCGCCAATATCATAGAGTTGATTTTCCTTCACAAACGTTAAATCATTCCACACTTTATTATTTTTCATATTGTCAAAAAGGGGATCATCCTCTTGTACAGCATGAATGAGAATTGCCTCTTGATAGTTCGACACCCCTTCAATATTCGCGTCAATAAAGCCCCAATCTGCCTCTAGGTTGTCAGTAATCGTGTTTTCCAAGCCAACTGCTTCCAACACATGACTCACCATCGAATTCTTCGTAAACAAACGGAATGTTGGTGCCTGGTTCACCGTATAAGCTTGCGTAAAGAGAAATTCTTTCGTCGATAAATTCAAGCTCTCAATTTCCTGCTTCGCTTTTGCATACTTCTCTTCCAATTGCTTAATCACTTCATCAGCTTGTTGCTCTTTTTGCAATAATGCTGCAGTCATTTTGAATGAATCCATAGCCGTTTGATACAAATCTTTCGTCGCTTCAGGCGATGTTGTATCATAGAAAATCGTCGGTGCAATTTTTTCTAAATCTTTTTGTATTTTCCCGTGGTTATTCGCCAACGTAATAATGACATCAGGATTCAATTTTGCGATTTCCTCCAAATTAGGCTCTTGTCGTGTACCGACATCGACAACGTCATCACTTAGCTCTTTATCAATTTTGACCCATTTCTTAAAGCCTTCAACATCGGCAACACCAACTGGCTGTACATCTAAAGCTAATACTTCCTCCGCATAATTCCATTCCAATACAACAACACGTTCAGGTACTTTATCGAATGTCGCCGTTCCTAACGCATGAGTGATTTCAATCTTGGCACTCGCATTGCTATCCTTCACTTCTTGTTCAACTTCCCCTTTTTCTGCACATGCAGTTAAAACAAACACCATCGCAATGACTAGCACTAACAACTTCTTCATAATTACATCCTCCTCGATAATGATATTCATTCTCAATAATCAACTAAAAAAATAATTCCCTACCATTTTTTATTTAGTCATGGACTCCACTACACCATCAATAATTTGTGTGTTAGCAATGGCTCCGGCATATAACCAACTTGTCTCAGCACCATATTCATATATATTGCCATTTTTTACTGCAGGAATGTTTTTCCATAAAGGATCTTGTAGCATTTCAGCACCATTTCCTTTGTCGCTGTTAATTAAAAATAGATGATCAGCATCAAGTTCAGCTAATCGCTCTAAGGAAATTGCTGACCAATTGGCTGTTGCTGTACTTGAAATTTCTTTGACGACATTTGGCGTTGTTAAACCAAGGTCACCATATAACACCGCACCACTTGATACATGTTCACCGACAATATAAAAGCTATTGTTGACAAGCCAAATTGCAGCGGCAGACTCAGTTCCGACAGCATCTTGGATTATTTGCTTCGCCTCAGACGCTTTTTTATCATAATCTGCTAATACTTGTTTCGCCTGATCTGCTTTCCCTAAAATCTCACCGACACTTACTAACTTGTCACGCCAATCACTATTATTTTCTACTTCAACAACATAAGTAGGCGCAATTTTAGCATATTGTTCGTATTTCGATCCTTCAACAGCCTGTGCAGACTCCATAAGTAGTAAATCTGGTGTAAAACTTGTCACAACTTCAAATGGTAAGTCATGTGGAATGGTAGGGACGTCTTTCAAATACGCTTGCAAATAATCTTGAACTCCTGCACCATCATTAATTGACCACTGTGCAGCAGGTGTAATACCAAGTGCCACTAAATTATCTTCCAAATAAGAAGCAATAATACGTTGTGGATTAGCAGGAATCGTCACCTCATGTCCCATTGCATCCGTTAATGTTCGCTCTGTTGAAGTTTCCCCACTTTCTGGTTCAGCTTGTTCGACTTCTTTCTCCGTAGCTCCATTATTTTTATCACTACAGCCAACTAACAGTAGTACAAGCGCTAGAAAACTAGCCATCATTACAGCAATTTTTTTATTCATAAACATCATGTCACTCTCCAATTTCTTTTTTTAATAGTAAACACAAATCCTCATCATTCTTTCAAACGTGACAATAAATAGAGAAAGTACGGTGATCCAATGACTGCCACAACAATACCGGCCGGAATCTCAGATGGTTGCAAAATCCAGCGACCCATTGTATCTGCAATCAGCACTAACAGCCCTCCTGTCAAAGCTGCAGTCGGTAATAAAAACTGGTGTCTCGCGCCAACTAATTGACGCGCTAAATGAGGACCAATCAGTCCAACAAATCCAATCCCTCCACTGACAGACACACTAGCTCCAGCGAGTCCTACAGCTGCCGCCAGTAATACACGCCGTTCCTTTTCAATCGATGCCCCTAAACCCGTAGCTGTTAAATCACCTAAATTCAGCACATTTAAGACGCGTGCCTTCGAAAAAACAAACGGCATTAAAACTACGATCCACGGCAATAAAGCTAAGACAAATTTCCAATTCGATCCCCAAATACTTCCCGCTAGCCAAGTCGCAACAAATTGATAATTTTCTGGACTTAGTCGTAGCGTTAGCACAATCATTGCCGCACTAATGCCTGCGGCAACCGCCACACCTGTCAGCAACAATCGCATAGGAGATATTCCTTCATGTCGTTTATAAGCTAACGAGTAAATAATGATGGCTGTTACGCCTGCACCCGTGAATGCCAGAATAGGTAGAAAAAAGACTGGTGTAGCTGTTGTTGATGGGAAAAATGATATAAATAGCATGACAGCTAGTCCCGCACCTGCATTAATCCCTAAAATGCCTGGATCAGCAAGAGCATTACGGGAAATTCCTTGTAGCACACAGCCTGATACCGCAAGCCCCATTCCTACCAGAATGGAAATAATGATGCGTGGCAAACGAAATTCAAATAAAATGAGGTGTTGCTTATCCGTCCCGAAACCAAACAATGTACGAATGACTTCCAACGGAGATAGTTTAATATAACCGGTATTCATACTAATAATGAAAACAAGAACAATTAACAAACTAAGAATACCGATAATCACTAGATTTTTAGTCTTTGCCCGATGCTGTCCGTTTGGTAGCGTCTGCTTTACCCTCATATTTCTTTTCCTCCTTTTCGTGCAAGATACAGGAAGAACGGAACACCAATTAAAGCAATCAATGCACCAATAGGCGTCTCAAACGGCGGATTAATCATTCTTGCTGCAAGGTCAGCTAATACAACTAACAGTCCACCTAGCACAATCGAACAAGGAATAATCCAGCGATAATCATGACCTACTAGAAAACGTGTCAGATGCGGAACTATTAATCCAACAAAGCCTACTGCACCTACAACGGAAACAGCAGCTCCAGCTAAAATCAAAACAAGTAGCATACCAATCAATTTAATCGACTTTGTGCGTTGACCAAGCCCAATTGCCACCTCTTCACCGAGGCTTAGTAGTGTAATAGAACGTGAGAGAATGACTGCACCAATCATGGCTCCAATAATCCATGGTGACATAATTTGCAGATGAATCCATTTCGTTCCGGATACGCCGCCTGCATACCAAAAAGCTAAATCCTGACCGATTCGAAAATATAAAGCGACTCCTTCGCTAAGCGCTCCCAACAATGCACTTACTGCTGCTCCAGCCAACACAAGGCGCATCGGAGTCAAACCACCTCTAGACATCGATCCAACGCCATAGACGATTCCAGCACCCAAACCCGCGCCTAAAAAGGAATACAGAATTAAGTACATATAAGGCAAACCAGGTAAAAAAGCGAAGCAAATCGCCAGCATAAATGCCGCCCCTGCATTCAACCCTAATAGTCCAGAATCTGCTAGTGGATTTCGCGTCAATCCTTGCATCAACGCTCCTGCAACAGCAAAACATGCACCGACCATTGCCGCTCCCAACACACGCGGCAGACGTATTTCTCGAATAATTTGATGTGGGGTTAAATCTGGATTAAACTGAAACACCGCTGTCCATACGGTAGCCAATTGAATGTCCGCAGCTCCAAACGAAATGGACAGGGCGATTGCCAACAGCAACGCGAACATCCCTCCAAATAACACAACAACTGCTATGACAGGACGAGAATGTTTTTTTCGATTTGTTAACTCTTCTAGTTCGGTAGATACTTCTGCTGGAGTAGACATTTCTTTCCTCCCTTACCCCTTCTCTCCCCAGACAAAGATTACCGCTGACATAATTGATACGAAAAACAAATCGGATTAGCACTAAATGGACAAGTCGCTATGCTTGCCTCTATATTAAATACCGACTGTAGATTTGAACAAGTCATCACTTTTTCTGGCGTTCCCTCTGTGATCAATGCTCCATCTTTCATCGCAATCATATAATGCGAAAATCGGGATGCATGATTCAAATCATGTAACACCATCACAATCGTACGTCCCTCTTCTTCATTCAAGCGCTTGAGCAGAAGTAAAATATCTAATTGATGTGCTAAATCTAAATAAGTAGTTGGCTCATCGAGTATAAGAATTTTTGTATCCTGAGCAAGTGCCATTGCAATCCATACGCGTTGCCGTTGACCACCAGACAAAGCTTCAATAGGACGGTTCTTGAACTCCTGTAAGCCAGTTACTTCAATAGCCCACTCTATATAGTTATAGTCTTCTTTTTTTAACGAGCCAAATCCATTTTGATGAGGAAAGCGACCGTATGAAACGAGTTCAAACACCGTTAATCCACTTGGTGCCTCAGCTGTTTGCGGTAATATCGCCATCTGCCTCGCTACTTCCTTCGTCCCCAACTTATGAATTGCATGCCCATCCAAGTAGACGGCGCCACTTTTCGTTTTTAATATGCGAGATACAGCCTTTAAAAGCGTTGATTTGCCACAACCATTCGGACCAATGATTGTCGTAATTTTCCCCTCAGGGATTGACACACTTAAATCATCAATAATTAAGGTATTCGAATAACCAATTGCCACTTGATCTACTGTAAAAGCTGCCATTCTCGACTTCCTTTCTATGTAATTATTCCTTGATGATAATGATAATAATCTGAGTGATAACGATTATCAGTCTCATCTGCTATGTTAGATACTTTTTGGAAAATTGTCAACAGAAAACTGAATAAGTATATGTGATTGTTATGTGACTGATCATTGATTTGAAAATAAAATAAGGTGTCTGCTGCTAAAACTGAATTGTTTTAGCAGCAGACACCTTATTTACTTATTCCCCTGTTTCAGCAAATTGCGTAATTCTCACACCAATTTCATCACGGACACGCTGGAAAAATGCCCATTTTTCTTCATCTGTTCCTACTGCTTTTGCTGGATCATCGAATCCCCAATGAGCACGTTTGACATGAGGCGGTGTCATCGGGCACTTATCAGCCGCATCACCACAAAGCGTAACAACAAAATCTGCATTGTTTAAAATTTGTGTATCAATTATATCCGACGTTTGGGTCGTAATATCAATACCAGCCTCATCCATCGCCTTCACCGCACTCGGGTTAACGCCATGTGCTTCAATGCCTGCACTTAGTACTTGCCATTCATCACCAAGAATTTTTTTGCCCCAGCCTTCAGCCATCTGACTCCGACAAGAATTACCCGTACATAAGAAATACAACGTCTTTTTTGACATGATTAAATCCCCATTTCTATCATTAATTTAGATAATTAGTAACCATAAATACAATCCTATCAATGTCACTAACAGTGTAGGAATAGTTAAAATAAGCCCGATTTTAAAATAAGTGCCCCAAGCAATCTTGATGCCTTTTTGAGACAGGACATGTAGCCATAGCAAAGTAGCTAACGAACCTATCGGCGTAATCTTTGGACCTAAATCTGAGCCAATCACGTTGGCATAAATCAATGCCTCACGAATCGTCCCTGACGTACTCGTTTCCGCAATCGCCAAGGCGTCAATCATAACCGTCGGCATATTATTCATAATGGATGATAAAAACGCAGCTATAAAGCCCATCGAAATCGTTGCGACAAATAGTCCTTGGTCCGCTGCCAACTGTATAACATCTGCTAATACACTCGTCAGACCCGCATTACGTAATCCATAGACGACAACATACATCCCAATTGAGAAAAACACGATGGCCCAAGGAGCTCCTTTTAGCACTTGCTTCGTCTCAACCGCAGGACTTCTTTGCGCCATAGCTAAGAAAAATATGGCCACAACACCTGCAATTACTGAAACAGGAATTCCTATCAGCCCGCTTGAGAAATAACCGACCAATAATACCCCTAAAACAACCCAGGACAAGCGAAACATCCGATGATCTTTTATCGCATCCTGTGGTTTTTTCACGTCTGCCACATCGTACTTGCCCGGAATACTTTTACGGAAAAATAAATACAACACCGCAATACTTGCCACTAACGCAAATAAGTTTGGTACAATCATGCGTGATGCATATTCAACAAAGCCAATGCCGAAAAAGTCAGCCGATACGATATTGACTAAGTTACTCACGACAAGTGGTAACGAAGTCGTATCCGCGATAAATCCACTCGCCATAATAAATGGAAAAATCATCTTTTCACTAAATTTTAAATTCCGTACCATCGCCAGCACAATTGGCGTCAATATCAACGCAGCCCCGTCATTCGCGAATAAAGCAGCCACGACCGCACCAAGAATGCTCACGTAAATGAACATACGGACACCCGAGCCTTTGGCAAAGCGTGCCATATGTAAAGCCGACCACTCAAAGAAACCAATCTCATCTAAAATTAAAGAAATAATAATAATAGCAACAAAAGCGAGCGTCGCATTCCAAACAATCCCCGTAACATCTATGACATCTTGAAAATTAACAACCCCCACTAGCAAAGCAACAATCGCCCCGCCACAAGCAGACCAGCCAATCGATAAATTCCGCGGCTGCCAAATAACTAAAATAAGTGTAACAATGAAAATCAATACAGCCATTATCACTAAAAACATCTTACGCCCTCCCCCTACTCACAACAAATACGCAATCCTTGCGTTTCCAAATCAGTGACCAATCCATCTTGTCCTGGCAGCTCTTCAAGGACATTCTGTATAAATGGATAATCTTCATGATCTTCATTAATCGAATAAAAAATCCATTTTCCTTTGCGCGTTTCTTTCACTAGCTCAATGTCTCGCAGTTTACGCAAATGCTGACTAATCGCCGGCTGACTCATATTGAACATCGCAGTAAACTCACACACGCAACAATCATGCGACTGCAGCAATTTCATCATTGTCAAACGAGTTTGATCTCCCAGTAATTTTAGTAATTGTGATGCTCTTTGCATATCTGTTTTCACAGTTTTATTCATCGACCATCCCTCCGTTTCTTGAATATCATATAATCATATGCTTATATGTGCAAGTGTATTAATTGTTTCTCTCATAAAAAAAGTTGGCATCCAATGAATGCCAACTTTTTTAGTAATGTCATTCAAATTAAGTCCACCCAAATTTTAATGGCTGTTGCCAAAATAAGCGTTGCTAAAATTGCTTGTAACATCTTTGTATTCATCGTTTTACCAATTTTCGCGCCAAGTGGAGCCGCAATAATACTGGTAATAATCATAATGAACGCTGGCCAGTAATCGACTTGTCCCGTCATGACCTTACCGATACTCCCCCCAATGGATGAAATAAACGTAACAGCCAGACTCGTTGCGATTGTCATACGGGTTGGAATTTTAAGGACAACAAGCATAATCGGTACAAGCAAAAAGCCACCTGCCGCCCCGACAATACCAGACCCAACGCCAACAATTAACGCTAAAATGGCAGCTAACGGCTTATTAAATGTCACTTCATGTAAGGGTTTATCATCCACTTGTTTTTTCGGAATAAACATCATAATCGCTGCAATTGTTGCCAGCACGCCATACACAATATTCACACCTTGTTCCGATAAAAAAGAAGAGCCAAAACTACCGATAAAGCTCCCCACTAAAATCGAACCACCCATATAAAGGATAAGTGATCTATTTAAATAGCCACCTTTACGGTAAGCCCAAACACCCGCAAGTGAAGCAAATAATACTTGAACTGCACTAATGCCTGATACTTCATGCGCTGAGAAAGCCGCTAATCCAAATAAGGGTGGGATATAGAGAAGCATTGGATATTTAATAATGGAGCCACCGACACCGAGCATACCCGATAGGAAAGAGCCGATAAATCCAATTAAGAATATGACAACTATAAATGTAAAATCCATATTTTTTTCCTTCTTCCTTATAAAAATGACGGGTTTCGAAAGTCGAAAGCCCGCCGATACCATTACGCTTTTTTAATAAATATTTTTAGTACGCCCTCATCGTCTGTTAGTTCCAAAATCTCATGGCCGCCTGCACTTGCCCATGCCGGAAAATCTACTGCAGCGCCCTTGTCTGTTACATGAACTTCTAATACTTCTCCTGTAGCGATTGCATCCATCGCTTTTTTTGTGCGAACGATTGGCATTGGACATGCTAATCCTTTTGCGTCTACTATGTTGTTTGAATTCATTTTACGATCTCCATTTCATGTTTTAGTTTCTTATACATACGCATTGTATTAACGTACTGCACATCGGTTTGGACCAATTTCCATCTCTGTTTGTTCGTCGTTATCTGGCGTAATTTTGCCCATGTTCACTTGGCGAATTTCCTGATAAGCATTCGGTTGTGGCGGTAAGTGATCAGTAACCATACTTCGGAACGTTGTTTCATCCTCAATGTTTAAACCGTGGTTGTCAGCGAATAGATTACCCAAGCGTTTGGCCACTGTTCCATCTGCATTTAATTCCTCAATAATCATGAAGTGCGCTGGCAAAACAATTAAGTCCTCTGCTAATTCACGGTAACGACTATACAAAGTTTCACGTAAATCGCCTACCCAGTCCTCAGCTAAACCTGCTAAATCAGGGCGACCAATTGAATCAATGAATAAAATATCACCTGTCAGCAAATAGCGTCCGTCAACAATGAACGAGGTAGAACCGATGGTGTGACCCGGTGAATACAGTGCACCAACATCCATTTTCGAAGCACCAATTTGTACCGTTAACCCATCTTCAAGTGCTGTGTAGTCAAACACGACTTCTTCTGCATCTTTCGAGGGTAAATAGTATGTTGCACCCGTTGCTTCAGCTATATGACGACCGCCTGAAATATGGTCTGCATGTAAATGCGTATCAAACACATGCTTGATTGTGACATTTTTCTCTGCCGCAAAGTTTGTAAATACTTCTGTAAAGCGCACAGCATCAATAACCGCCGCTTCTCCTTCAGAAATCACCATATAGGAAAGACAGCCTTTTCCTAATCGAACGAATTGATAGAGCTCGCCGCCATTCGCTAAATCGCCTACTTTGATTGGCTCAAGGTAGGTGCTCCAAGACTTCATGCCACCCGCTAAGTACCCCACTTCACGCCCTTCTTCTGCTAGCATTTCAGCTATCATAATTGAAGAACCTTCTTTCGCACAGACAACAAGTACATCTTTATCTGTTGGAATTTGAGGTAGAATCTCATCTACACCATCTAATAGCTCGAAATAAGGAATGTTGATGTAGTCGAATTGATGGCCTTCAATCTTCCAATCTGCGAATGCATCTGCATTTCGTACATCTAAAATAAGTAGTTCTTTGTTGTCGATTACTTTGCGTGCAACATCTGCTGCTGTCCATTTATTTACTGTCATAACTCATTACCCCCATAGGTATTATTTTTGCGATTTTTTAGTGAAAGAGCTGTTCAACCCTTTCACTTTGTTTTTCATTGCCATTAAAATGTTTTTATTAAATCGCCTGACCAGGATGTCATACCTGGTATGACATTGTATACGTTTGTAAAGCCGTTATGTTCTAATTTTTGTGCAGCTAAATCGCTACGTTTACCTGTACGACAAATCACATATATTTCTTGTCCTTTGTCTAGCTCACCGAGACGTGCCTCTAATTCCCCCATCGGAATCGATTTTGCCCCTGTGATGTGTCCGAATGCGAATTCTGCTTCCTCACGGACATCTAGAATAATGCCACCTTTAGCTGTACGTGCAATGATTTCATCAGTAGAAATTGTTTGTTCAAACGTTTTTTCAATCAATTCATCGTCTGAACACTTACGGATATAGTGCATCATCACATCACCTTGCTCTGTCGTACCGATATATTGATGGCCAACTGCTTCAGCCCAAGCAGCTAAGTCTGCCTTTGATCCCTTATCTGTTGCAATGACTTCTAGAATTTGCCCATCTACTAGCGTTGCCATTACCTTTTTTGTTTTAACGATAGGCATTGGACAAGCCAATCCTTTTGCATCTAACTGTACATCTGCTTTAATTGTCATGTAAAATCCTCCTTATACCTTAAGGGGTACTATTTTATTTAATCTCTGTTTCACTTTCCCAAGCCATCATACCGCCTACCATATTTGTCACATCAAAGCCCTGATTTTGTAAAAAGGATGTCGCCTGACCACTTCGTCCACCTGAACGGCACACCATGATGTACGGCTTATTTTTATCAAGTTCATGCATACGGAATTCGAGTAAACCTAGTGGAATATTCGTAATTCCTTCAATATGTCCTTCTTGTACTTCTGCTACTTCACGCACATCGATTAGGTTTAATGGCTCACCATTCGCGATTTTTAATGCCACTTCTTTGACTGATATTTCCTTCATTCTACTCACCCTCTCCATGCACTCATGCCACCACGGACATTCGTTACATTGTCATACCCCAATTTTTTTAATTGCTTACATGCTTGGTTGCTCCGCATACCACTTTGACAAATGACAATAATTTCTTTGTCCTTTGGCAACTTTGAAAAATCTGAGCCCAGTGGGATATTTTTAAACTGTCGTATGTTGCGTCCTTTATATTCAGCTGGTGTTCGTACATCGACAAATATTTTATCTTTATCGTTAACGATTCCCTTTAGCTGATCCGTTGAAATTGTTTGAATACCTTTTGTCGGCATCATACGCCATGCGATAAACGCAATGACTAAGCCGACTATAATAGCTATCTCCATTATGGTCCTCCTCTTATAATCAGATGAACAGATTTACATTACCGTGTTCTGCATCCGCTAAATAAGCTGCAACACCTGCGTACTGTACGCCGTCCAATAGCTCTTCTCGTTGTAAACCTAGCAGATCCATCGTCATCGTACACGATACCATTTTAATGTCTTGCTCCTGTGCCATTTCAATGAGTTGCGTTAATGTCAGTGCATTATGCTTTTTCATAACATGCTTTATCATTTCGGGACCCATACCCGCCATTTGCATCTTCGATAGACCCATTTTTTCTGCTCCACGCGGCATCATATGACCGAACATTTTCTCTAGGAAACCTTTTTTCACTGGCACATGCTCTTGTTTTCGTAGTGCATTAATGCCCCAAAATGTATGGAATATTGTCACTTCATGATCATAGGCAGCTGCACCATTTGCGATAATATACGCCGCCATTGCTTTATCATAATCTCCACTAAATAAAACGATCGTTGTTCTTTTCTTTTCCATTCTGCCGTCTCCTTTTACCCATACCTGTATAGGTATTAATTTAAATAAAAATAAAAACCGAAGATTAACGGCTTTTAACAAGTAGATTAACTGCTTCTTGCACAGACTCATTCATTTTTGAATCATCGCCTTCTGCATTTCGCACACACTCTACTAAGTTTTCACTAACGATGACCCCAATCGCACGATCTACGCCAGAACGTACAGCTGAAAGTTGTGTAATGACTTCTTTGCAATCTTTTCCTTCTTCCATCATACGCAGAATCCCCCGTAGCTGACCTTCCAAACGTTTGATGCGGTTCGCTAACTTGTTATCATATGTCGCCATTACGCGTACCCCCCCTCTTTATCGTGATTAACATCTTCTTTATGCCCTTCATACTATACCCCATCAGGTATAATGTCAATAGATAAACTTAAGTTGATCTTTTTATCCCCTTTTTTTCTACCATTTCATTAGTACTCGCCAGCAATTAGCTCTTCTTTACTTACTCAAATAGCTACAAAGCTCAATCAAAGTTCCATCTGTTGATATGGGATTCAAATAAATAAGCCTTCTTCCACGCGCGTTAGTACGTAGCGTGTCCTCTAGAAAACGTACGCCTGTTTTTCTTGCCTCAAGTATTGCTGTGTCCAAATCGTCCACTCGATAGGCAATATGATGTACCCCTTTTCCACGTTGCTTGATAAACCGAGCCATCGGAGAATTTTTATTCGTTGGTGCTAGTAATTCAATTACCTTATCACTCGTTCTGACAACAGCAACATGCACTTCAACACCAGGTGCATCACTTGTATAACGGTCCTCCAATACTCCATTTAACACATTTAAATAAAAGGGAAGAGCGTCATCAATACTTCTAACAGCAATTCCAACGTGATCTAAAACATAGTCCAATCTAGTTCCTCCGTTCAACATTGATATTCTTAAAAAGGCTATGTCTATTTAATTTACTTAAATCCAAAAGCCAGCGATATTGATAGCCTTTATCGTTTCATTGTTCAATATGATTTCTCCCTGTGAAAAAATGAAATACCAATCAAAAGTTAACCCTTGAATTGTATATTTAGTCGTTTGCATTTGAAGCATGTCATCATTCATAACTTCAACAACCTCTACACATTCCACTACTGAACAATGAATCGCATGTTCTTCCATTAAGTACGTCTCAAATTCGGCTGGGTTTGTAGGAACACGATACATACAAAAAACAAAAATTCCTATAAACAAAAAAATGATTTTACTTTTCAGTGGTGATTTTGTATGCAAGATTAATCCAAAAGCGCAAATCAGCGTAATCCATAGCACTGATTTAACATTAAAAATAAAGAAAAAGAAAAAGGATATAATCATTATGAAAACTACATAACGTACTAAGACATCATTTTTTGATTTGATAAACAGTTTATAAAACGAAGTTATAAATATACACATAAAAAATAAAAGTTTAACAATAACCAATTCTCACCCTCCTTGTAAATTTGTCAACCCGAAGAAAACTTTTCTACATCAATCCAGTCTAATTCTTTGCTCCCTTAAATTACACTTGGTCATTAATCTAACTACTCTTCATATCGTACTTGAAATAACAAATAATAACAGCTTAAGTTTATATAATCAATAAGCCCCTTACATGCTATATAGTCAAAAATATTGCTCTTCGAAAAATCTTTCTCATGTTGACAAAGTTCTAATTCTGCACAATGTTAAGATTGTGTAAATTTTTAAACGTACCTTGGAGGGCACTACAAACAATGTTATATTCAAGTAGTTCACATCAATAAGAAGGAGCTCACAATGAATACAACCAATCGTTTCAAATTACTTTTAGAAATACTGTTAGTTTCAACACGACTTGGGCTAACATCCTTCGGTGGGCCTACCGCCCATTTAGGCTATTTCCATGAAGAGTATGTACGTAGAAGAAAATGGATGGATGAAAAAAGTTATGCTGATTTAGTCGCGTTAGCACAATTCTTACCGGGTCCCGCGAGTAGCCAGGTCGGCATCGGAATTGGCGTGATGCGCGCTGGCGTCTTAGGCGGAATCGTTTCTTTCATTGGCTTTACAATGCCCTCGGTTATTGCACTTATTCTTTTTGCCTTACTGCTTACTGGATTTGACGTAGGAAATGCTGGCTGGCTGCATGGCTTAAAAATTGTAGCCGTAGCAGTCGTTGCACATGCCATTATTGGGATGGCTAAAGGTTTGACACCTGATTTAAAGCGCAAGGCGATTGCTTTGTGTGCCCTACTTGGGACCCTTCTTTGGCAAACAGCTTTCACCCAAGTCGCTGTCATTTTACTTGCCGCGTTCGTCGGATTTCTTTTATTTAAACAGCATGAAGACAAAACTGAAGTCAGTTCGACATTTCCAATTGCTAAAAGCGTTTCAGCAATTTGTCTATCGTTATTTTTTGGTTTGTTATTTTTATTACCAGTCATAAGAGAATTCACTGGCTCCAATTGGGTAGCGATGTTCGATAGCTTTTACCGCTCAGGTTCTTTAGTATTTGGTGGAGGGCATGTTGTGTTACCTTTACTGGAACAGGAATTGGTGCCAACTGGCTGGATTAGTGAGGAAGCATTTTTGGCGGGATATGGCGCTACACAAGCCGTGCCTGGCCCATTATTTACATTCGCCGCTTATTTAGGAACTGTCATGAAAGGCTGGCAAGGTGGTCTGGTCGCAACGTTTGCAGTATTCTTACCTGCCTTCCTCCTCATTATAGGAGCACTCCCATTTTGGGATCAATTACGAAGCAACCCTACCATTAAAGGTGCCATCATGGGCGTCAATGCTGCAGTGATTGGGATACTCATCTCCGCCTTTTATTTCCCGATTTGGACAAGTGCAATCTTAATACCCGCTGACTTCGCCTTAGCTGCTATTTTGTTTAGTATGCTCGCTTATTGGAAGCTACCGCCTTGGATTGTCGTGGTCGCTGGGGCTGTTGGGGGTTCACTGTTAACTTTATTCTAATGAAAAATACCTGATTCTCAAAATGGTTCATTTGAGAATCAGGTATTTTTAAAGAAAAGACAGCACTAAAGCCCTTTCACAATCGACGTAACAATATGTATGGAATCCCATTCCCCGCCTGAAAATCTGGTAATGGGATATTTCCTAGGAAATAGCTGGTTGCAAATCACTTCAGCAGGATTTCCTTGTTGGTGCAACGTTAATACATCTTGTTGAAGGGCTAGTAGGTTGTTTAACTTTCGCTCTAGCGCAAGGCGTCCATCCTCTACAAATCCTTTATGATTGCAAAACACCTCTTGAAAATCATACGTCAACACTCGCTCCAATGACTGAATGATGGTAGGCACACTTTCTTCCTTCAAGATGACTCTTGTCTTCTCATTCACATATAAATCTCCCGTAAACAACTGACCTGTTCCCTGATTCAAAAAAGCCTTATGATCATGCGCATGTCCGGGCGTATCAATGACATCCCATATTGCATTTCTAGACATAAATGTTTCAGGCATCGCCTGCGCTTGAAACGGCTTTCTTCTTCCCCAAAAAAGCTGCCGATATAATGGATAATCCGCTCGCTGCATACAATAATCAATCGTTTTTTCATGTATATAAATTGGAGATTTTTTCACTTTTTCAACATAAGCGGCACAGCCCGTATGATCCTCATGGAAATGCGTAAGCATCACTTGATCAAAATCAGCTGCATCTATAAAGGTTTCAAAATGCTTGCGCAAGGACTGCGCCCCCGTGTCAATCAACACACCATCCACCACATAGCTATAGACATTCAGTGCGACACCCTGAAATTTCACTTCGCCATTCAAAAATGAAACGCCATTTTTCTTCCCAAGGTTTGATGATTTCTTTAACAGCACTTCCGTCATCTCCCTTCCTTTATTCTGAAACATACCATAATTATAGCAGTAAAGTATATGCTTCTTCACGAATAATCAGATTTAACCACAACTAGTCATTTTCATCATATTTTAAGATTAATTTCCTAACAAATCCAAGACCCTTCACTTTATTAAGAGGACAATATGCCGATAGTATAATTAGACTAGTTTTTATCATTTCAAAGGGGTGTTGTATGTGAAAGTTGAATCAGTAGGCACTAAAGCAATCCATATTAGCACGATCACTTCAAATCAAAATAAAGTGAGCTTTGACACAGTACTGTCAGCTACAGCTGAACAAAGGGCGAATATCAAAAGTGCTGACCATTACGATGTGAGAACAATGTCAGTTGATGAAATGCTGGAAATAGAAACGAAAGCTGCTGCTGCTTTTAAACATGGAGATTTGATTAGCCATCGGCAGTATACCGATACTCTAAACGACTGGAAGAAAACCATTCAAGAAGGTATTCAGCAAATAGCAGCTGTTGAAGAGGGACAACCAGCTAAAGAACAAGAGTCCTCGAGACAAGGTTTATTCCCAGAGGATGCACCACAGTCATTGAAAGACTATGAAGGTACCTTATCGTTAAGAGGGAAAATGAGCTTAATGATAGCCGTTAGTGTGCAAAAATTAATCGCAAATGCTTATCGGAATAGTAGCGGAGGCTGGCAAATTCATCGTCAAGGAGATCCCGGTTATGTTGATATTTTCAAGCAACCAGGCTTTTCCTATACAAAATTAGCTGAAGACATGCTAGCTTATATGCAATTTGAACGCACGTATTTGCGACCAGATGAATTTAAAGAGAAGGAAGACTTACTCAACGGGTTTAAAACTGCTGTTAAAGGCTATTAGTTATGATTCTGCAACTAGTAAATTAACCCACTTCATCGATGATACCCAAAAATAATTGATCGTCAACACAGTACCCCCCTTCGAAACGGTCATTTCTGAAAGTGCAATCGCCTAGGCGGAAATAAGTATAAACGTAAAATAAGGCTAGACTCCAATATTGAAATCCATGTGGATATCTGCGACATCAAGCTGATTGAGGTTGTTTTTGATGAAGAGACGAACCAGAAGTTTTACAAGATATAAAGTATAACCCAAAAGAAAGCCACAATCACCGAGTCCTCTTCGGTAATCGTGGCTTTTAGCCTTTCATTAAATCACATGAGCATTTTTACTTTTGTTGGAATCCCCAAGATTTCATAGAAACTGGTTTACCTTCCTTACGCTCTTGAGCATATTCAGCTGTAGCTGTGAACAATACGTCAGAAGATGAGTTCAGTGCAGTTTCACAAGAATCTTGAATTACACCGATGATAAAGCCTACACCAACAACTTGCATAGCAATATCACTTGGAACTCCAAACAAAGCACATGCTAGTGGGATTAGTAATAGTGATCCGCCTGGAACACCTGAAGCACCTGCAGCAGAGACAGCCGCTACAACAGAAAGCAGAAGTGCAGTCATAAAGTCAACTTCAATGCCAAGTGTATGAACTGTTGCAAGCGTCAGTACGGAAATCGTAACCGCTGCACCAGCCATATTAATCGTAGCACCTAGAGGGATGGATACTGCATACGTATCTTCATCTAACCCAAGTTTTTCAGCCAATTTCATATTTACTGGAATATTTGCAGCTGAACTACGTGTAAAGAATGCTGTGATACCGCTTTCTCTTAACACCATAAAAACAAGGGGATAAGGATTTTTCCGCGTATAGATGTACACGATTAACGGATTCATTACAAGTGCGATAAACAACATACATCCCACTAAAATTAAAATCAATTCACCGTAAACTTTTAAAGCAGAAAAACCAGTTGTGACAATTGCGTCAAAAACAAGACCCATAATTCCAATTGGTGCTAAATTAATAATCCATTGTACGACTTTAGTAATGGCATCCGAAAAACTACCTAATACATCTTTCGTATTTTGATTAGCCTGTTTCAATGCAATCCCAAGAACAACTGCCCACATTAATATACCAAGATAGTTGGCACTAATTAATGCATCAATTGGATTGGCAACTACGTTAAATAGTAATGTTTGTAAAACTTCCAAAATACCTTCTGGTGGAGAAAGGTCCTCTGCTCCTGTTGTTAGTGTTAGTTTAACAGGGAACATAAAGCTTGCAGCAACAGCGACAACTCCTGCTAGGAGTGTACCTATCCCATATAGCCCGAGAATCGATTTCATATTCGTTTTCGTGCCACTTTTATGCGCTGCAATTGCGTGCATGACTAAGAATAAAACCAAGATTGGTGCAACCGCCTTTAATGCACCGACAAATAAAGAACCCAAAATCGAGATTCCGCTTACATTAGGAACGATTAAAGCTAAAATAATACCAACAATAATACCGATAACAATCCTTTTTACTAAGCTTATTTGGTTCCATTTAACAAATAAATTCTTCATTATACTCCCCCCAGATTCTTCTGATAACTTAAATGATAAAAATGCCCAATCACTTCTCCCCATTAAGGCACTGTCTGTTTATCTCGCCTCGAAGTAGATTGATGCCTTATTCTAACATGTCCTTTCCGAATTGCGCAATGATTTTTTTATATCAGAAAACGTTTGGTATTTTTTATGAAAATCTTCTATGAATTAATCATAAATTCGGATAATACAGTCATTTGAGGAGCGCAATGAAAAAGCTACAATCACTAAATTTTCTTCAGTAACTGTAGCTCTTGCAATTCATAAATTTTACCGTTTTGGATCGACTAATCCAATCGATTTCAAATCATTCCCCGATGGATTTTGGAATATTCGAAGCCCAAACTCAGACGCTACGGCAAAAAGGTGGTCAAAAATGTCCGCTTGAACTGACTCGTACACAGCCCATCGTATATCATTGGTAAATCCGTATATTTCTATGGGCAACCCGTGTTCACTAGGTGCCAACTGCCTCACCATCAAGGTCATTTCTTGATTAATACCAGGATGGTGTTGAAGGTAATTACTAATATATGCTCTAAATACACCAATATTCGTAAGTGCCCTGCCATTCACAGGATTGCTTTGATTAATTTCATTTTGAGTATTGTACTCCGCGATTTCGTGTTCCCTCGTAATAAGATAATCCGAAAGATAATGGATACTTTTCAGATGATCAATCATCTCTTCCGTGCAAAATGAAATACTCGTTGTATCAATAAATAACGATCGTTTCATCCGTCGTCCGCCAGAATTTTGCATGCCACGCCAATTTTTAAAGGAATCTGATATGAGAGCATAGCTCGGAAGCATTGTAATTGTTTTGTCCCAGTTTTGCACCATGACTGTATGTAATGAGATATCGATAACATCTCCATCTGCCCCATACTTCGGCATTTCAATCCAATCTCCGACTCGAACCATATCATTGGTCGTCAACTGGATTCCTGCAACTAGGCCTAATAACGAATCCCTAAACACTAACATGAGCACCGCTGAAAGAGCTCCAATCCCACTTAGCAAAAGAAGTGGACTCTTATCTATCAAGTTCGCGACCACTAAGATGACCCCTATTAAGACGACAACAATTTTTACGACCTGTATATACCCTTTTACAGGTTTAGTCTTTGCGATTTCATACGTGAGATAAATG
Source organism: Sporosarcina beigongshangi (assembly GCF_033485195.1). NCBI lineage: Bacteria > Bacillati > Bacillota > Bacilli > Caryophanales > Caryophanaceae > Sporosarcina > Sporosarcina beigongshangi. Next base: position 58,677 of record NZ_JAWLIR010000013.1, on the reverse strand, counting down.
TCATTAATGACATTCAACAAGCTATTGATAATGACTAACCCCATGATGATGAGATAAGCAATTACCCCTTTTTCGATTAGCTGTTGAAACATTGGGAAGGTTGTCGAAAAGTTAATAAGGATAACGGCAGGAACAATATGCGATAACCTGCGGAAAACCTTGCGCTCCAACAAAATGTCATCCCACTTGAATTTAGTTTTTTTCACAATTCGAGTAATGATTTGGATAACTACCTTTTGCGTGATAAAATTCGCAATTACGCAGACAAGTGTTATAAAAATAATCATAATGATAATGGAAAGATAACGAACTAAGGTAGGGTCCATTTCAATTTTTAAAAGTTGGTTACTGATAAAATCCATGTATATCCTCCGCTGTATCTGTAGTCGAAAAATGACCACTGCTATTCAAGTAACATACCACGAACGAATATACGCTTCAATTATTTCGGGTTATAGTCACATAAATAAATCGTGCTGAATTTCGTTGTCAATCATGCTACGATTGACTCTAGACTTTGAATTGCGATTGTAGCTTATTTTACCCACATCTATAATCCAAAACTAACACGATTCTTGTTAACGTAACCGTTAGCTAATAGGGATGAAGCATTCACCCTAGCGGTGGTCCCATTTTCAATCGGCATCGACGGTTCGTAGCAAAAGCCCGTGACGTTCTTATAGTGAACCTACGCAATAAATTTCTTTCGAGTGATCGATCGGCAATTTCAAAAAGTTTTCGTCATAAAAACTTGTGATATTGGCGTATTTTCAAAACCACTTGCCAATAAAGATGAAACTGCTAGGCCATTTCCTTTTAGAAAATTATACGTTGTACGATTGATTGATTGGTCATATTCCAATGCGTAAGCGAGGAGTTTGTTTAGAGCATCTTCATTCCCATTTTCCTTTACCTGAAATAAAGTAATGCTTTCCGTCTTATTGCCAAACACACATTTTTTCCGAATCAGACAAGCTGCCTGCACCTCTCCATTCTTTGAAATCATCACCGCTTCCCCACCTAGTTTTGGTGTATTACTAGCATCGGTTTGCCAAGGGACGATAATTGGAAACAAATCTGAGCCAATCGATTGGGTAGCAGGAATTCTTATCAGTTCATAACCGTCAAGATCCGGTTCCTTACTATCTAAAGTTTCGTTTGCGCGTAAAAAGAGTAAATTGTCCTGTACTTTGTAACCACATTTTTCATATAAAGAGATAGCTGCTTTATTTTCAGATAGCGCCTCTAAAGTTGCTACAGAAACATTACATTCCTTTAGGAGTTTCTCAGCTTCCTCCATCAAGGAATACCCCAATTTCCTTCCCCTGTATGCTGGAATAATACCTGTTCCACCATTCCAAGAAATCTTTTGACCATCCACTTCTCTAATTCCTTGGAGCACAAAGCCGATTGGATCTGCTCCATCATATGCAACAACGGATAATGCTGGAGATAATCCATCATTCCCAAAGCGACTGATGAATGTATCAAAAGGTAAATTCATCGGTACTAAATAGCCTTCAAATCCACGATTAAATAGGATATGCGCTTCTTCAAAGCTTACTGAAGACATCAATCTATACGAAATATTCATGGCTCACCCTCCCTTTTATTGACACCATTCTTTTTCAGAGGTGTTTCATTTGCTTACGATGGACCCATGCCAAACACCAATATAGCAGTAATCGAAACCAAAAAACTTATAATTAAAGATATTGCCCAATCTATTCTCTTAGTTCTGCGGAATATTACACACACAATACTACAAATAATAAAATTTACAACGAACAGTACACCTAACATAATCCAGGTGGTCATGATAATTCCTCCTTTGAAAATTATAGACCAGCTCCGCCTATAGTTTAAGTCTATCTTATCCTGTCACCTAATGTGCACCATACTTCATTCCTTTTTTGATAAAGGTTCCAAAACAAAACATCCCCATAAATGAGTACTTTGCTATTTCTAGCATCTCTTATAAAATATACGTTCCTAATACTTAAAGGTTTCATTAGAAGGATTTACTAAATGTTCGTTAAGCTGTCTCATTTCGTGATGGATAGACGTTGATATATGCAATTCCTTCTTCACACTCATTATCCGCATTTTTTGACGGTCTCACATTCTTCCAGTAACATTAATAAAAAATGAATGTAAGGTGACACATATGAAAATTCTATTGGTCGAGGATGATCGAACAATCGCTTTGGGATTAGAATATTCCTTAAAACAAGAGGGCTATGAACCCTTGCTTTGTCATAATGCAGCTTCAGCAATTGAAGTCATCAATCATAAAATGGATGACATTGATTTATGCATATTTGACTTGAACTTACCTGATGGTAGTGGGTATGACTTATGTCAGCTCGTGAAAAAACGGCAAGATATCCCTGTCATCTTCTTAACAGCGTACGATGATGAAGTGAATGTCGTCATGGGTCTGGATATGGGAGCCGATGATTATATTACAAAACCCTTTCGAATCCGTGAACTTATTTCAAGAATTAAATCGGTACTTCGCCGTTCCAATCGTCACACTCAACCAAAAGACAAAATTGAAATTGGAAATATACTCATTAGCCTATTAGAAGGAAAGGTATATAAAAATGGCAAAGAGATTGTATTAACAGCTTTAGAATATCGGCTGTTCCTTATTTTCGCCAATCATATTGGTCAAGTTCTCACAAGAGCACAGCTGCTGGATCGAATCTGGGATGTCGGCGGTGATTTTGTAAACGATAATACCTTGACCGTCTATATTAAAAGATTGCGTGAAAAGCTAGAGGATGATCCACATAACCCAACGATGATTCAAACGGTCCGTGGCATGGGTTATAAGGTTGGTGAGTGAGTTGCTTAGAAATCGAGAAATTCAAATACTCCTACTTGTACTTTTACTGATCAGTGGAATCGGAATTACGACAGCAGCTATTTTCATTTCAAGCTTTGCCGCGTCTATTGTGCTAGGCGTATCCATCATGCTGATTAGCTGTATGCTGCTATTCACAAAATGGCGGTACCGTGAAATTGAAAAACTGTCTGATTACTTACAAAAAATTAGCACTGGCAACTTTCATTTAGACGTTCGTGATAACTATGAAGGAGAATTGAGTATCTTAAAAAGTCATATTTATAAAGTGACAAAGATGCTTGCTGAACAAGGGACCGTTTTACACGAGGATAAAACGAAACTAACAAATGCAATTTCAGATATCTCCCACCAACTAAAAACCCCACTCACCTCGATGATGGTCATGGGAGAATTGTTACGTGACAATCACTTGGACGACGATCAGCGGATCAAGTTCACCCGGAATCTTCAAATACAGCTGGAACGTATGGAATGGCTTGTTTCTTCCTTATTAAAGCTTTCAAAAATCGATGCGGGGACAATCACCTTCAAAAAAGAAAAAGTTTCGGTCGATCTCCTTGTTCAAACTGCAACTGAGCCGCTATTAATCCCAATGGATATTAACATGCAAAGTTTGAACGTCAAAGGCGATGAGCAAACAGCATTTATTGGGGATTTCAACTGGACTGTGGAAGCACTTATCAATATCCTTAAAAACTGTGTCGAGCATACTCCCAAAGGTGGAGAAATCTCTATCACTTTTTCGGAGAACGCCCTATTCACAGAAATAATCATTTCTGACAACGGAAAAGGAATTCCAAAGGAGGATCTCCCTTACATTTTCAAGAGGTTTTACAAAGGTAAAAATGCCAGTGAAGAAAGTGTAGGTATTGGCCTTGCTATGGCCTATAGTTTCATTACAAGTCAGCAAGGAGATATTGAAGTGAAAAGTCAGCCCGATGTTGGGACAACCTTTACTATTAAATTTTACAAGCAGGTGATTTGAGTAACCTATCAGCTGCTTTTTTTATATCCACAAATTCTCCCCTCTCACCTCCTAAGTGAATAAAGTGTCACTTAAGAGTCACCTTACAGTCATAGTGACTAGATATACTACTCTTATACAAAGACTTACGGAGGTTTTCACATGAATATAGTAGAAATTAAGAACCTATCTAAAATTTACGGCAAAGGCGAAACAGCTGTTACCGCACTAGATAATGTTTCTTTTTCAGTAAAAAAAGGCGAGTTTGTTTGCATTATCGGGCCATCTGGTTCAGGTAAATCAACACTGCTTCATTTACTTGGTGGCGTCGATCAGCCCAGCAGCGGAGAGGTTCTCATAGATCAAACCAATATTTATGACTTGAATGAAACACAGCTAGCCATTTTTAGACGGAGACAAATCGGCTTGATTTATCAATTTTATAATCTTATCCCCATTCTAACGGTTGAAGAAAATATAAAGTTGCCGATGCTGTTAGATGAACAAAAGGTGGACCACAAGCAATTTAACAACATTGTTGACAGTTTGGGATTGAGCAAACGACTTTCCCATCTGCCAAACCAGCTGTCAGGGGGTCAGCAGCAACGCGTATCCATTGGGCGAGCGCTGATCAGCAATCCTGCCATTATGCTAGCCGATGAGCCAACGGGCAACCTCGATAGTAAAAATAGTGAGGAAATCATGGAATTACTCAAAATGTTTAACAAGACCTACAATCAAACACTCATTGTCATCACACATGATGAGCGAATCGCCCTGCAAGCAGACCGTATCATCTCTATTGAGGATGGCAAAGTAGCGAAAGACGAAGTGATTCGGCCATGAATATTATCAATAAAGTAACGCTAAGACATTTAAAAGAGAACAAACGCAGATCACTTGTTACAATTATCGGTGTCATCATTTCGGTCGCGATGATTACCGCCGTGGCGACACTTGGGATTTCCTTTTTAGACTTAATGACCCGTCAGCATATTACTACTAATGGGGAATGGCATGTTCACTATAAAGATATTAATCCAGACCAAATTAAAGCCATTGAACAAGACAGTAAAACGCATAAACTTGTTCTCTCCAGCGATGGCTATGCAGCCTTAGAGGATTCAAAGAATGAATATAAACCATATTTGTATGTTAAAAACTATAACAAAGTGGGTATGGAGCAGTTCCCTATTGAAATTGCCGAAGGAAGACTTCCTCACGCTCAAAATGAGATTGCCATATCCGAGGAGATTATAAACAATGCAAAGGTTGATTATAAAATAGGCGATCAGCTTACCTTAGATATTGGTGAACGTTTGAACAAAACATACGGGACAACGCTCACGCAAAATAACTCCCTCGAACGGCAAATTAGCCCAATCGAACCGGAAGAAAATACAATCACTGAAGAATTACAAGTCAATGAAACCAAAAAAGTTACCATCGTTGGGGTGATTGAACGTCCTTCTTGGGAACCGACTTGGTCACCTGGTTACACAGTCATTGGCTACGTCGATGAAAAGTCATTAAGTGAAACAAATACGGTTGATGCTTTTGTCGTTTCAACAAAAATAAACCGTTCCTTGTATAGTCACGCAAAAAATCTCGCTCAAGCACATGGAATTGAGGAAGTCAGTTTTAACTCCGATCTACTCCGCTACTATGGTGTAACAGCGAACGACCAATTACGGACAACACTTTTTTCCTTAGCTAGCATTATTATGAGTGTTATTATCATTGGCTCTGTGGCGTTAATTTATAATGCATTTGGAATTAGTGTCTCCGAGCGGGCTAGACATTTAGGCATGCTTTCAAGTGTTGGTGCAACGAAAAAGCAAAAACGAAATTCAGTATTTTTTGAAGGTGCCGTCATTGGTGCGATTAGTCTACCGATTGGAATTGTTGCGGGACTTGTGGGAATCGGTGCAACCTTTGCTTTTATTAACACGATGATAGAAAATGCACTCGGCGTTTCTGAAAAACTAGAATTAGTTGTCACACCAGCTTCCCTATTGGCTGCATGCGGCGTTTCTATACTGACCATTTTTATTTCAACCTATGTCCCTGCGCAAAAGGCATCAAAGATTTCAGCGATTGACGCCATTCGGCAAACCGAAGACATCAAATTATCAGGAAAAACGGTAAAAACATCAAAGTTCGTACGAAAAGTCTTTGGACTTGAAGCTGAAATTGGATTGAAGAACGTCAAACGAAATAAAAAGCGCTATTTAGCTACTTTGTTTTCATTAGTGATTAGTATTGTCCTGTTTTTATCGGTTTCCTTTTTTACCGATAATCTGAAAAAATCTCTTGAGATGTCACAAAGTAATCTACAGTTTGACATTCAAATTTCTAACAGTGAAGTAGCAAAGGAAGAGTTGGTAGAGTTTACGAAGTTAGATAATGTCACCAAGTCCACTATCATTGCGGAAACGTACTTTGAGGCGCTCATTGGGATGGACGAACTTCCAGAGCAACTGAAAAGGCAAATTCAAGAAAACGATATAGTTCTTGAGGATGGGAAATACCCCTACTATGTTGGTCTGCAAAGCTTAGATCAGGAGAGTTTTCAAGCTTATGCCGAACAAATCGGTGCAAACCAGGAAGATTTTGTCCAACCAGACACACCGATTGCAATCGTTATTGATCAGGTTACCTATGAGGATGCTGCAACCGGAAAATTTATTGAAGCAAAATCGATTGAGTCAGAAGTTGGAAAAATGATTGACTTATTTACTCTTCCACATGGGGATATGGAGATAGAACAATCTAAGCGGGAATTTGTAAGTAGTGTTCAAATCGGGGCACTTACCGACCAAGTTCCAATGGGCGTCCAAGTTATTACGCTTGGAGGGGTTAATCTAATCGTCTCTGAAGCAACAATGGAGCAACTTTCGATTCCCAAAGAGGAAGTGAACTCCTATGTGTATCTAAATAGTTCAAACCCACTGGCCACCCAAGCAGCAATCGAAGAACGCAATGACCCAAACATTCATGTATACAATGTCTATCAGCAACGACAGCAAGAGGAACAGATGATTTTGCTTATGTCCGTATTCACTTATGGATTTATCACGCTGATTTCGTTCATTTCGATCGCCAATATCTTTAATACGATTTCAACAAGCATCTCGCTCCGATCTCGTGAATTTGCAATGCTTCGATCCATTGGCATGACACCAAAAGGATTTAAAAAAATGATCCATTATGAAAGTATTTTTTACGGGGTAAAGGCATTGGGATATGGCCTACCAATTAGTGTGCTTGTTATGTTTGGCATTCATCGCTCCGTTAATTATACCTTTATGTATGAATTTCAACTTCCATGGATGAGCATCTTATTTGTTATTGTCATGATTTTCTTAATTGTTGGGTCTGCGATGCTGTATTCGATTTCGAAACTAAAGAATGAAAACATTATCGAAAGCTTGAAGCAGGAGAATATTTAAATTAGGTACCTAAAGGCAAGAAAGAAGAAGCATCCACGTCATCGACGACTGGATGCTTCTTTGATTAGAATTAGATTTGTTTAGGGTTACGTTTAAGAAGTATTCTTCTTTCCAAGTGGGTTACATTACCTGCCGCATCCTCAGCCCTTACAGTGAAGTTGTAACACCTTCCTCTAAATCGTAGGCTATAAGAGTGACGATTGTCACATCATCTATACTTATTTAAGTCTCGAAGTGGACGGCTGTTTCACCATTATAGAGTTGCAGTGACACCCCTAGCTCTTTTTGCACGACTATATCCTGATTAAGTCCGTTACCAAAGATGGCAACTATTGGGCTAGCAATCGTTAATACCGTCAATGCTGGACCCACTAAAACTGGATCTTATACACCTGGTTCTTCTATAACTGAATCTCCTCCATCCGGATCTTCTATAACTGGTTCTTCTTCAACCGGACCCTCTTCCCCCGGATCTTCTTCAACTGGATCTGATTCAGATCCAGTATCATTAGGTGGTTGTGAAACAGGTGCGGGTGCGTCAACTGCACCCTTGGCGGCAGCATCCTGTTTAGCCTTCTCCGCTGCTAGAGCTCTCTGTTTCGCTTCAAATGCTAACCTAGCGGCATCATTTGCTAGTTTCTTCGCGTACTCTTCGGCAGCTTTCTGCTTCGCGGCTTCTGCCGCCTTCTCCTTCGCTTCCTTCTGCTTCTCAAGTTGCTCTTTTAATTTTTTCTGTAATTCTTCATTTTGTTTCTTAAGCTCATCCTGCTTCAGCTTCTCTGCTTCTTGTTTCTTCTTGCGCTCTTCATTTAATAGATTGATCTGAGCTTGTTTTGCCTTCTCCTGAGCCGATAGCTCCTGCGCCTTCACATTATCAAGATCAATTTTCTTATCCAATTGTTCATTATTTCGCTCAATCAACGCTTTAATTGCTGCCTCATCTACTTTATTTTGCTTAATCGCATTATTTACGATATTTCCAACCAGATTATCAAGGTTTTGATTGATTCGATCAATCGCCTCTTGGTTTGTGCCACCTTGCTGCTCTCTAAGGCTCGCGATATATTGTTCATTCTCTTTGTCGATTGCAGCTTTGCTGGCAATAATAGCTTCGATAATTGCATTGCTCGTATTCGCTATTAAATTGTCTAGATCAGCTATATTCTTATAGTCGTCATAATCACCGGAGTCGGTATCCTTGTCCAGATTGATTTGCTCATTTGGATACAAGGTTGTGCCGCTGCCTTGCTCCTCACCTTTCTTATTCACTTTTCCTTGACCCGAGGCGATAAAAAATTTAGATTCCCCAGTAGCCGGATCCACACCTACGAGCAGAGTTGTGCCTCTAACGCTCATGAAAGCAGCAGGCGTCTCAATTTCGAATTCATCTTTCGAGTTGGTGAGAGGAGATACCTGCACCCATATTGAGCCGCTCCAAATGAAAAAGCTTGTTTTCATCTTCCCTGAATCATTCCGTAAAGCAGAAATATACAGCCGTGAGTTCTCCTCAACTGTGATAGTATCCCCTCGACCAGGTACTTGAAAAACCATGCTTGAATTCGCTTCCGTTTGAATATGGTCTCCCTGGTACAGAATCATGCCTTCGTATGCACGGATCTGCTTAACGCCACCCGCTTTTTGAATATGAACGACCCCAATCACTTTCTCGATTTGCGCCGATCTTACGATTTCAGCCTGTACTGGCTGCGACATAAGTGAAGATAGTAAACCTAAGATCATTACGATTGCAACTATTAAAGATAATTGAGATTTTGTGAAAATTATGCCGATTCTTTTCAATATACTCACCCCTTGCTTAGAATAATTTTCCGATTGGTAGAACACCATTGTACAACGGGATAAAACACTTCACTCAAGATGCCAAGGCATATCTCTCTTAGAACTCCCTATTTTCAGTTTTCATAAGAACAGCTTATCTATAACTTAGCACGAAGATTCTCATTATTCAATCAAATAATCATATGTATTTTTAAATCTATGAAACGACGCAACCCTTACGTTTCAATACTAGAAAAATAAAATGGGGCACCCACTCATTAGCTAGTGCCCCCCATAATTACCTCATAATTTTTACAAGTTTTTCGTTTCTATCTTTTGTTTAATCATAACTAGCTTGTCAAAGGGCGAACATAAAAACATGTGAACCGAATCCGGCTCACATGTTTTTTGATTGATGAGTATAAGGCTAGATTTCCAGCTCTAACCAAGCGACTAACTCCACATGCACTGTATGCGGGAATAAGTCGACAGGTTGCACAGTTTTCAACGTGTAACCAAATGGCAGTAATTCAGTTAAGTCCGTTGCGAATGTGTCAGGATTGCAGGATACATAGACGATTCGTTTCGGCTTTGATCGTCCGATGCGGCGCATCACTTTCCCGCCAGCACCGCTACGTGGTGGGTCAACCAACAGAATATCAGCGAATCCGAACTGTTCACGCATCTCGTCTAGTCCCCTGCGTGCGTCACGAGCTAGGAATGTTGTGTTATGCAAATCATTATCGACGGCATTGCGTTTGCGAAATTATTTCTACACTTCGCAAACAAAACCGTAGAATCCCTTCCATGCTCATTACTATTGTCCGTGAAGAATTCTCCTTTGACTAGGATCTAAGTAGGTTGAACCACCGATCCTACCAAATCTCCAGTGAAAGCACTCTTACGGAGGTATCGCGAGGGGCATGCCCAAGCGCCGAGCATTGTTTAGGAGGCTTCTTTATGTCAACGCGAACCTAAGTAGTTATGTCACTTCAATACGCCCACCTTATAAGTTTTATTTATCATCTACAACAATATAAGTTGCCTCTACCGGTCCATGCACACCAACAATGAGATTCATTTCAATATCTGCGCTGTTACTTGGCCCAGATATAAAACTTACACAGGATGTGACTTCCTGCCCTTGTTGATTGGCGTCGTGAATTTTTTTCACTGCTTGTGTCATCCTTGGAACGATTGTACTTTTTGGTACAATGACAACGTGAACTCTAGGTAATAGACTAATGGAGCGACCATTGTCTTTGTCATTGAATAAAGTTACAGTACCGGACTCTGCCAGTGTAATGTCACTAAATGTGATGCCTACATCAGCCTGTTCAGCAAACACCTGGTTTTCCTTTCCAATAGCCGCATTCCAAAGTCGTACATCCACACCACTGTTTTGGAGTTCTTCGTATATTGTATTTAGTCCAAATTCCATATTCCGATGATCGTTCGCTGCAATCACTTTTTGCCCCTCATGCGCCTGGATTACTTCTTTCAGCATTTTGGATAAACCACCTAGATTCGTCCGCTTAAAATGCGTATGGATGACTTTGCATTGTTTTTCCAATACTTTGACCAATTCGTCTTGTGAATAATATTTATAAACATCCCATTGGGGAGATAAGCTCCATGTAGGTCGTACAACTCCTTCTGATATACGAGGTCTACCAAGACTATTTGCTAATTTATCCAAAAAAGTGTCCCTGTTTTGAATACTCATTGTGCCCCCTCTCCTTTTTGACGTTCTTTAAACCAAGAACGAAACGTTTGTTTACTTGGAGCCGGAAAATCACGCTGTGCTGTCCACCCTTTTAAGGGACCTGGACCGTTCGTTATCGTTTCATCCTTTGTCCAAGGTTTAAGTGCATTACGCGCCAATTTTGTGCTCAATTTGTATGCTGCTGGATGGGAAGACCATTTCACAAAACCGTCCATTGCCACTTTTTCAATCGCTGGGGAAATTTTTTGTTCAACCATAATTTCACGATGGCGAATTAATTGATTATGAAGCGGAATTTTCACAGGACAGACGTCTGTACAAGCCGCGCATAGCGTAGAAGCATGTGGAAGTTCTTTATGTTTTTCATAGCCATCTAGTAAAGGCGTAAGCACTGCACCAATCGGACCCGGATAAATCGAGCCATATGCATGCCCACCAATATGACGATATACCGGACAAACATTAATGCAAGCGGCACAACGGATACAGTGAAGCGCTGATTGAAATTCGGTACCTAGAATTTTAGAGCGACCATTGTCGACTATGACTAAATGATACTCTTCAGGTCCATCGACTTCCCCTTCCAAACGCGTCCCTGCAATCGCGGTGACATAGCTCGTTAATTTTTGTCCTACAGCTGCTCTTGTTAATAAACTAACTAGCACATCTAGTTCTTCCCACGTAGGAACAATGCGCTCCATCCCCATTACCGTAATTTGTGTATCCGGTAATGATGTCGTCAACCGGGCATTTCCTTCATTCGTCACAAAGGTAACTGCACCCGATTCGGCAACGGCAAAGTTACATCCTGTAATTCCTATATCCGCCGACAAAAAATCTTTTCGCAATTGCTCGCGAGCAAATAATCCTAACTCCTCTGGGAAATTGGATTTATCATAGCCTCTTTTTTCAACAAAGGTCTGCCTGATTTGATCTTTATTCAGATGCAAAGCCGGCGTGACAATATGCGAGGGAACATCCTCGTCTAATTGTAAAATCCACTCACCCAGATCTGTTTCAACGACTTCTGCGCCAGCTTCTTGAAGTGCTTTATTGAGACCAATTTCCTCTGTAACCATCGATTTGGATTTCACGATTTTTTTTGCCTGTTTACTTTTCACAACTTCTTTAATATAGTTATTCGCATCTTCTGCTGTTTCGGCAAAAAACACATGACCACCACGTTTGGATAAATTATCGCTTAATTGTTGTAAATAAAAATCGATATGTTGCAACGTGTGTGTACGAATCTCTTCGCCCAACGAACGCCACTCTTCCCAGTTTCCTAATTCTTCCGCTGCATCCACCCGCCGGCTCCTAAAACGCCCCTGCGCGGAGGCGACGGAGTTCAGCATAAAATCATTTTCAATGCCTTCTTGTACACGCTCATTGAATGAACCACTTTTAATTTGAATACTCAACAAATTCCCCTCCTTCTAACAATGGTTTAAGATTTCAGCGAGATGGACCACTTTAACATTGCGTCCTTCTCTCGACAAACGTCCACCGATATTCATTAAGCAAGCCATATCTCCACCGACCAAATACTCTGCCTCTGTTTCCACTACATGGTCTACCTTTTCTTGCACCATTTCCCCTGAAATAACCGCATTCTTAACAGAGAAAGTTCCACCAAACCCACAACAATCTTCGCCTTGTGGAAGGTCCACCAGTTCCACACCTTGTATGGATTCTAATAGTTTACGTGGTGCATCTTTTACTCCTAAAAGACGCGTCATATGACAAGACGGATGGTATGTCACTTTCCCTTTAAAAGTAGAACCGACGTCAACAACACCCATCACGTCAACAAGAAATTGGGTCAGCTCAAATGATTTTGTCGCTAATTTCTTAGCTTCCTCCGCCCATTCAGGATCCTCACGAAAAATCGTCTCGTACTCTCGTAACATGGCAACGCAAGATCCTGAAGGTCCAACAACATACTCTGCATCTTTAAATGTTTTCATCATATGTTTCATCGTTTTTTTCGTGTTTTCTAAATAACCACTGTTATAAGCTGGCTGACCACAACAGGTTTGTGCTTCCGGAAAATCAACCTCACACCCTACCCGTTCCAAAACTTCGACCGTATCTTTCCCCACATTTGAAGAGAATATATCGCACATACATGTAATAAATAAAGAGACTTTCATCTGATTCACCTCCACTATTTTCTAAATTCTATATACTTCTCCAATGACTTTTCAACATTACGCAAATGATCTAACATATATTGTTCAGCTTGGTTAGGCTGCCTTGCTTTGATGGCTTCAAAAATTAATTGGTGCTCATTAATGAGCGAAACCGTCTTTTTTTCCGAATGAATTAGGATTTCTCTAGTTTCCCGCAATACAGTAAGCATAACCTCTGAAACCGAACGCATTAAATGAATCAAGATTTGATTACGCGTTGCATCGGCAACAGCCATATGGAAACGCATATCAGCATCTTCACCTATATCTCCACTTCGTTCAGCATTCTCCATTTCTCCAATCGCTTGTTGTAGCGTCAGTAAATCTTCTTCTTGATGATAAAGTGCTGCAGATCTCGCCGCACCTGCTTCCAGAATTTTACGTACTTCATATAATTCTTTAACGTCTTCTTTTTTCATTAACATCCCAACCGTTACAGGCAAAGTAAAGTTAGATGCATCGAATTCCGTGACGAATGTGCCTTCACCTTGACGCATCGAAACCAAACCCATTGCCCGCATACCACTTAAAGCCTCTCTAACTGCGGAACGGCTGACATCAAAAGTTTCAGCAAGTTGCTCCACAGATTCCAGCCGATCCCCCGGGTTTAATTCCCCATCTTTTATCATTTGGGTAAGCGAATCTGCCACTTCTTCATAAATTTTTTTCGTTTGAATCCGTCTCGTTCCCACTCTACACTCCCCTAACAGCCTTACGCCTCACTCATAAGGTCATCTGATGACTTCATGTTAACATATCTCCCTGTCAACATTCCATCGATTTCTCTAAGTTTTCTAAAAATACAAGAAACTATTATTTTTTAACAAGATTATTGGATGTAGAAATAAAGATTACGACTTATAGTGAGTTTAGAAGTTATTATTTTGAAAGGTGGAGGAACAAGTCATGCAAAGAAAATCAAATTATAAAAAAGCCAAAATCGGTTTATATTCAACAGGTTTAAATACGTACTGGGAGCAGTTTCCTGGGTTAAAAGAAAGATTGATTGAGTATGGTTCATTTATAGAAAGTAAGCTATCCCAGAATGCTGAAGTCTTTAACTTTGGATTAATCGATAGCATAGAAAAAGGGAGGGCAGCAGGGGACTATTTTAGTAAGCATAATGTCGATATAATATTCCTTCATGCAGCAACCTATGCAGTTAGTTCCGTTGTTCTACCTATTCACCAGCGCTGCAATGCAAAAGTGATTATGCTAAATTTACAGCCAGCAGAACAACTTAACTATGAAGAAACGAACACTAGTGAGTGGCTTGCACAATGCGGGGCATGTCCAGTTCCTGAGTTTGCAAATGCCTTCAACCGAGCGGGTATTGATTACCATGTAATTAGTGGGCTTTTGGGGTTGGATTACACGCCTGAAATCTCTCTTGCAAACGAAACAACTGCCGAACGTCCGGAGGCAAAAAGAGCATGGCGTGAAATCAATGAATGGGTACAAGCCGCAAAAGTAAAGAGAAACTTGGCGAGTGCACAATTCGGATTTTTGGGAAATACGTATAATGGCATGCTTGATCTGTATAGTGATTTTACAATGATTCAAGCACAAACGGGTATTCATGTAGAAGTGTTGGAAATGTGTGACCTAGCGGAACTAATCGATGATGTTACAGATAAAGACATCCAACAAAAGAGAGTGCAAGTTGAAGATATGTTTATCATTAGTGAAGATTCACCTGCGGAAAAGCTAGCGACAAAGCCGTCCGAAGAACAACTGAATTGGGCATGTAAAATCGCCTCTGCGCAATATAAACTTGTTGAGGAAAAACAACTCGATGCCATTACCTATTACTACCACGGTGCACCAGGGAATGACTACGAAAAACTACAAAATGGTCTCACTGTTGGACAATCGCTTTTAACCGCTGAAGGCATTCCATGTGCCGGCGAAGGAGATTTAAAAACAGCAATCGCCATGAAGATTTGTGATGCTCTTGGCGTTGGTGGAAGTTATTGCGAAATTGTCACGACGGATTATGTAGAAGGCACCATCTTATTAGGCCATGACGGACCTTTCCACTTAAAAATTGCGGATGGGAAACCTGTACTTCGTGGGATGGGGATTTATCATGGAAAACAAGGTAGTGGTGTCGCTGTTGAGGCACAAGTGAAAACAGGTCCAGTTACTATGCTCGGTCTTTCACAAACAATAGACGGCAAACTCAAATTGATTATTAGTGAAGGTATTTCGACGAATGGGAAAACAATGCAAATCGGTAATACACAAACACCTGTTAAATTTCCAGTCGCCCCAGACAATTACTATGAACGTTGGTTCCAGGAAGCACCTACTCACCACTGTGCTATGTCCATCGGCAGTAACATCAACCAATTTGTTAAAACCGCAAAATTATTAAATATTCCTTATGTTGTTATCTAACTAACTTCGAATTGCAGCTTCATATTTCCTAAATAAAAGCAACACTCCACTTTCAGTTGAAAGGGGAGGGTTGCTTTTATACGCTCACTTCGTTTCTACATGGCACAATCGTCAACTTAATATTTTTTTCTTCAATCGTTTGAATCGATTTTGGCGTAACCCCATTATCCGTAATCACTTCATTAATTTCGCCTATTGATGCGATATAAGAAAATGCCTGTGTATCAAACTTCGTTGAATCAACCATTAAAATAACATAATCACAGTGTTGAATCATGCGCTTTTTTAATAACGCTTGAAGTTCACTGGAGTCGCTAAGCCCTGTTTCTAAATGGAATCCCTTACAGGAAATAAATGTTTTATTCACATGATACATATCTAGTGAACGTTCTGCTAAAGGGCCAACATAGGACAATGATTTCGACAGCAATTTCCCTCCTGTTGAAATCACTTCGATTTTGTCTTTTCGCCCTAGCTCGATGGCAATTTTTATGGAGTTCGTAATGACCGCAATCGAAATATTAGGCAATGCTTTCGCCATATACCAAGCTGTCGTACTGGCATCTAGAATAATCCGATCTCCTTCTACGACATGCTTAACTGCTTCCTCCGCAATCACTCTTTTCGCTTCAACATTTTGGATTTCTCTTTCGGAAAAATGGATTTCGGAGTCCGGTTGCTCATTACGCATTGCCCCACCATGACTACGCAAAAGTTTTTTTTCCTTTTCCAACTTTTCCAAGTCTCTTCTGATTGTTTCTTCTGTCACGCTAAAAATATCACTCAACTCTGTAACACGAACTGTCGAACGTACATCGAGAAGTTCTATGATTTTCTGATGTCTTGCTGCTGCAAGCATGGCCAATCCACCTCCTAGTTCAGTTTATCGGTATTTTTATTAGATTCGCTTTGACTGGACTTCCGCTTCATAGGTTTTCACATTTTCAAGCCATGTCTCTTTTGCAGGTACATTCATTTTGGCACAGTAGTAATCCCAAATCGCACCAAAAGGATATGTTTTAAACTCTTCCATTAAAGCTAATCGTTCCGTGAAATTCTCCTCTTCTTGCAAGTTCTTTAAATAATCAGTAGGCGTCAACAATGCATATAACAACGATTTTATCATATTACGCGTTCCAATTGTCCATGCCGCCACACGATTTATACTTGCATCAAAGAAATCCAAACCAATCATCACTTTATCCAATGCATCGTTACGAACAATTTCCAGCGCAATTTCACGTAGTTCATCGTCAAAAGTGACGACATGATCACTGTCCCAACGTACAGGCCTTGATACATGCAATGCTAATTTATCTTCAAAAATAAGCATGGTCGGTATTTTGTTTGAAACGGTTTCCGTTGGATGAAAATGTCCCGTATCCAATAGACATAATACATCGCTTTGTAGCGCATATCCGAAATAAAATTCATGTGATCCAACTACATACGATTCTGATCCTATCCCAAACAACTTACTCTCAACCGCATCAATATGGTATGCCTTGTCAATTTCAACCGCAAAAATTTCATCAAGCGACTCTTTCAATCGTTTTCTTGGTGTTAGTCTGTCACTCGGAGTATCTTTATAGCCATCAGGAATCCATATATTTGTTAAGCAAGGTGTTCCAAGCTCTCGCCCGAAATATTCTCCAATTTTCCGGCTTGCGATGCAATGGTCAATCCAAAATTTCCGAATTTCCGGATTAGGATGTGATAGCGTCAATCCATCTTCCGCTTTTTCATGGGAAAACAATGTTGGATTAAAATCTAAACCGATGCCTATCTTTTTTGCCCATTCCACCCAATTCGCAAAATGTTTTGGCTCTAGTTTGTCTCTATCAACTACTTCCCCATTCGTTTCCGCATAGATTGCATGAAGATTCACCCTGTGCTTACCAGGAATCAGTGAAAGAGCCTTATCTAGATCCATCCGCAATTCTTCGGGCGTACGTGCTTTTCCAGGATAATTTCCGGTTACATCAATTCCGCCAGATAACTCACTTTTATTCACTTCAAACCCACTAATATCGTCTCCTTGCCAGCAGTGAACAGATATCGGTATATTTTCTAGTTTTTGAAGCGCCTCTTCTACGTTAATTTCCCATCGTTCATATTCCTTCTTTGCGAATGCATAATTTTCATTGATTGTCATTCCAATACCCCCTTAAATTTTACCCTAAATGAAATACCTCTTTTAATTCGACGGCAACTGGGCTGTTATCGGGATTCGTTTCCATAAGTGGTTCCATATAAGCCCACCACTCTTTGCACACATCCGTATTCGCAATGTTGCCCCATTGCTCTTCATTTTCAATTTCTACATAGGCAAACAACGTCCCCGATTCTTCATCAAGAAAAATAGAATAGTTTTGCGCACCGTGCTTTTTAATCTCTTTTTCCATTCGAGGCCATAGTTGATCATGCCGCTCTTTATATTCGCTGTAATACTCTTTATAAACTTTCATAATCGATGCTTTTCGAATCATCCGTACATCCCCCTTTGCTTATGATTTTCCTGAACTCCTCGATGATGGAGCCCGAATCCATGCTTTCCGGAATAAGTTCTTCTAGAGGGAAAGAACTTCGAATGATTTTCCTACCTTCTTCCAAATCTTTTATTTTACCGGCCGTAATCATTTGCATCATTACATTTCCGATTGCTGTGGATTCAGCCGATCCAGCAAAAACAGTTATTTTGCTTAAATTGGCGGTTAATTGATTGAGATGCTTATTTTTCGCTCCACCTCCGACGACATACAAATGCCGAATCGCCTTTTCAGTCATCTTCTCTAATTCTTCGATAGCAATCGTATAAATAATCGCCAAGTTATTATATACACAAGCTGCTAATTCACCGATCGATGTCGGTATTGTTTGATTGGTCTCTTCGCAATACGTTTGAATTTCTTCGATCATATTTTTCGGGTTTAAAAATCGTTCTTCATTAAAATCAATATACTGTTGGAACGGAGCAACTTTGGAAGCTTCCATAACGAGTTCCTCATAGGATAATTTTTCAGGTGAGTGGCGACGGACCTCTTGAATAATCCACATTCCCATTATGTTTTTCAACAGGCGGTAAGTCTTAAACACGCCCCACTCATTTGTATAGTTTTCTTGTAAAGCTGCTCTAGTCACGACAGGGCTATCCGTTTCTACACCGAGCAGCGACCACGTACCACTGCTCAAATAGGCCCAGTTATCTCCTGTTCCGGGTGTCCCCACAACCGCCGAAGCTGTATCATGGGATGCGATGACATAGACTTTGCAATCAGGTAAATCGAATGCTGGAAACCATTCTTTCTTAAGAGAGCCCAGCGGTTGACCTGGTTCAATAAGTTCACCAAATTGATCTTCGCGAAAACCAATAACTTCTAGTAAATTTTGATCGAATTGTCTTGTCTCAACGTTCAGTAACTGTGTCGTAGAAGCATTTGTCACTTCCATTACCACCTTGCCTGTAAGTCGATAATTGAGATAATCAGGGACCATCAATAGTTGATTGGTCCCCTTTATAACTTCTTCATCTTCTTCATATAGTTGATAGATTGTATTGAACGGTAGGAACTGAATGCCTGTTTTTTCATAGATTCGATCTTTTGCAATCTGTCCCGTTACTTTGTCTATCGTTTCAGCTGTCCGATGATCCCGGTAGGAGACAACTTCTTTCATCCGCTTCCCCTTTTTATTCAAAAGGACATAATCGACTGCCCATGTATCGATTCCCACAGACGCTACCCGATGGCCCGCTTGTTTTGCGAGTTGTATTCCGTAGAGGATTTCATTGAGTAAGTAGTCAATATCCCAATACAATGTTCCGTCTTTTGCTGAAAATCCATTTTCAAATCGATGAATTTCTGTAATTTCAAGTTTTCCTTGCTTCAGTTTGCCAATAACAAGCCGACCACTTGAAGCACCAATATCTACCGCGATATGCACCATCCGTCGCAGCCTCCTTTGCACGTACTTACCTTGTAAATGCGGCTGGTACTCCACCATCCACTGTAATCATACAGCCCGTTGTCTTATCTGATTTTGATGAAGCAAAGAAAGCAATCGACTCGGCAATATCACTTGGATAAATATTGACCAATAATGTCGTTCTGTTTCTATAATGTTCCTCTAACTCAGTCGGTTCAATTCCATAAGCTGCAGCTCGCTCCTCGCGCCAGTTCGATCCCCAAATTGCAGAACCCTGCAACACAGCATCCGGTAATATAGAGTTCACCCGAATCCCGTATTCCCCGCCCTCAGCAGCAATACAACGGGCTAGATGTACTTCAAGCGCTTTCGCAGAACTGTATGCAGCTGCATTTCGTCCAGCATAAACAGAGTTTTTCGACCCTACAAAAACCATATTTCCACCGATAGCTTGTGTCTTCATTTGACGGAATGCCTCACGAGCAACTAAAAAATAGCCCGTCCCAAGTACATCCATATTTAGGTTCCATTCTTGTAACGTCGTTTCTTCAAATGGACTAGATGTCGCCAATCCCGCATTGTTTACAACTGAGTCGACTCCTCCATAGGTTAGAGCAGAAAAGTCAAATGCGGATTTCACTTGGCTTTCGCTCGTTACATCCATTTTTATTGCAACTGCTCGACCTTCTCCGTATTGCGAGTTAATTTCATCGGCAACTTTTTGCGCGCCCTCTTCATTTAAATCTGCTAAAACAACATGAGCCCCTTCCGAAACAAATCGTCGAGCTGATTCACTCCCGATTCCACCTGCCCCGCCTGTAATGAAAATAACTTTTCTTGAAAACTCCACTTCAGGTGGTGCAAGCGACAACTTATATAATTCCAATGGCCAATACTCAATATTGTAAGACTCATTTTCACTAAGGGATACAAACTCCCCTAATGATGTAGCCCCCTTCATGACAGCGATTGCTCGATGATAAAGCCCCCCACTCCCATTAGCCATTGCTAAACTCCTGCCGGTATTCACCATTCCAATTCCAGGAATTAAAATCACACGCGGAGCAGATTCAAAAATTTGGTCCCCTTCATGCTTATTTCTTTCGAAGTAGGCTTTATATTCATTCTTAAATTCTTCAACCCCACTTTTCACTTGTTCAATTAATCCCTCTATATTATCTTTCTCCACATTCCAATTAATATAAAGTGGCGTACGTTTTGTATGAACTAAATGATCGGGACATGCAGCACCGATTTGAGTTAATACGGATGCGTCATGACTATTTACAAATTGTAAGACGTCACCAGAATCATCAAAAGTAAGAATCATTTTCTTTTCATCGCTAACAGCACCGCGAATAACTGGCATGATTCTTGCTAATAGTTCACGTCGTTCCACCTCGGAGAACGACAGGTATTTTTGACCACCAAACACCTTTTCATCGTTGCTACATCCATTAATGTATTTCTCCGCTTCATTAATTACAGATAGTGTTTTCTCATAGCACTCTCCTGAGGTGTCTCCCCAAGTAACTAAACCGTGTTTCTCCATTAACACGAGTTCGGCATTTGGATTTTCTTTTACACCTTCAGCAATCATCTTTGATAAGGTGAATCCCGGACGAACATAAGGAACCCACACAAAACGATTTCCGAAAATCTCTTTCGCTATTTCTTTCCCGTTATGTGCACAGCAAAGACTTATAATCGAGTCTGGATGCGTATGATCGACATGCTTATACGGTAAAAAAGCATGAAGTAGCGTTTCAATTGAAGGTCGAGGGTGTTTGCTATTGATCATACTGTGTCCCAAATATTCCACCATATCTTCATCATTCATTTCACTGCGTTCTATTAATGGGGCTATATCTTCCATTCTCAGCCCTGTAAAGTTTTCAGCACCCATTGTTGCTAAATCAGAGCCACTTCCTTTCACCCACATAACTTCTACATCTCTTCCACGAAAATCTTTTTCAATCGCTTTCATAGATGTATTACCACCACCCCAATTACAAACAGTGCGATCCGTTCCTAATAAATTTGAACGATACACTAATTCCGGTAATCCTTTTTCAAGTTTCCTTGCTTGATTTTCGTTCCATAAATTATTCGCCATCTCCATACCTCCGTTTTTGTTTGTTTATGTCTGTTTTTTATTATACACGACTTCAGACTATTGTGACTAGTTTTTTAAAATTTATTTTTAGAAGTCCATTTTTTCTTGATTTCACGCTTTTAAATACATAAATATCAATATACCGCATTACCAAAAATAAAATTTCTTAAAATTGATGTTCCCAAACGGAAATTAATATGCTAAGATGTGAATAACAAAAATCTTCTGTCAACTTAATAACAAAGAAAACAAAGATTTTCAATCATTTATACATATGAAATGACTGTCGTCTCATATGTATACGTCATTAATATTTCTAAAAACTAAACTTGTAAACGCTTTCTCGGAAAATTATCAGGGTTATAAAGTGAAGTTACTAACTCTACTAGTGAAAGTAAAGATGGGTTTCATGTTTATAAGAATGGTCCACTATTCTTATAAACATTACCAAATGAACTGATTAAAGTGTAATGCATGTCTCATGGCAAAGCATATCTGAAGGGAGGAAGGGTATCATGTCTGAATCTGAATATATCCTTGAGTTAAATGGAATCACAAAAGAATTCCCAGGCGTAAGAGCATTAGATAATGTTCACTTCAAATTAAAACCGGGAGAAATACATGCACTTATGGGAGAGAACGGTGCCGGTAAATCTACTTTCATTAAAATTATTACAGGTGTGCATCCGCCAAACGCCGGGGAAATGTATTTAAACGGAGAAAAAATATCTTTTAGCAATCCTAAAGAAGCCCAAAACATGGGGATTGCAGCTATTTATCAAAATGTAACGAACTATCCAGATTTAAGTGTTACTGAAAACATCTTTATGAGTCATCAAAAAGTACATGCAAAAACGAAAAGATTAAATTGGGGTACCATGCATGCCGAAGCAAAAAGAATCTTGCAACAACTTGGATCAACGATTGATCCGAAAATGGAAATGCAAGCGCTAAGTGTTGCCCAACAACAAATTATTGAAATTGCAAAGGCTATATCGACAAATGCCAAAATCATCATCATGGATGAACCGACTGCCGCACTGACAGCAAGGGAAAGCGAAGAACTCTATAAAATCACAGAAAAACTAAGAGATAGTGGAACTTCTATTATCTTCATTTCCCACAGATTCGAAGATATTTACCGGTTAGCGAGTCAAGTAACTGTTTTACGAGATTCAAAATATATCGGATCCTGGCAAATCGATGAAATTTCAAATGACCAACTCATTGTTGCAATGGTTGGGAGGGAAATTACACAAGTATTTCCCGATAAAAAAGGAAGTATCGGGGATAAGTTATTTGAAGTAAAAAACCTATCCAAAATGGGGTTGTTTGCAGACATCTCCTTTACACTTCACAAAGGAGAAATCCTTGGTATGACTGGCCTAATAGGGGCTGGACGAACAGAAGTATGCCAAGCACTCTTCGGCATAGCCCCTTATGATCAAGGTGAAGTTTTTTTAAATAATAAAAAAATTGAAATTAAACAACCCAAACAGGCAATGAAATTGGGTATCGGTTATTTGCCTGAAGATCGCCAATTACAAGGATTAGTTTTTGATTGGGACATTGGAAAAAACATTTCATTGCCAGCATTAACGAAGCTATCCAAAATGGGCTGGTTAAGTAACAAGAATGAGGCAGCCATCGCAAAAAGACTTGCCGAAAAAGTAGATGTTAAAGCACAATCCATTTTCGATTTGGTAAGTTCTTTATCAGGTGGAAACCAACAAAAAGTTGCTGTTGCCAAATTGTTGACAGCTGATTTAGATGTCATTATTTTGGACGAACCAACAAAAGGTGTAGATATTGGAGCAAAGTCTGCGATTTATGAAATCATAAACGATTTGGCAGCACAGGGATATGGAATCATTATGATTTCTTCTGAAATGCCGGAAATATTAGGAATGAGCGACCGAATTATCGTCATGCGTGATGGACGAATCGCAAACACTTTCAATAAGGCAGAAGCAACCCAAGAACGTATCCTTGAGGCAGCACTCAGTGAAACGACTCCTTCTAAGGAAATATTAAAAGTATAGCACCATGTGATAAACCGAAAGGAGTGTAATGAATGCGTGAAAATACGTTGAATGCAGTAGCTCAGCCCGAGATTCCGCCTAAGAAAACCTCAATACTAGCGAACATTTCTAAATTTAGAGAGCTTGGGCTTCTCGGGTTTATCGTTATTATTAGCCTTGTTGTCCAGCTGCGTAATCCAAGCTTTTTAAGCGGAGAAAATATTAACGATATGTTCACAAACACAGCCATTTTGAGTATTTTAGCTCTAGGCATGATGCTTGTTTTAATCACACGAGGAATTGACCTGTCCATTGGGGCAATTATTGCCTTATCTGGCATGATTTCTGCCCAAGTAGTCAGTATCTATCAGGGGTTGAATCCATTTCTCGCCATTTTACTAGGTATCGCCGTGGGTATTATTTGCGGGGTTGTCAATGGATTCCTTGTAGCTAAAGTAGGCATTCTTCCAATTATCGCTACACTTGCACTAATGAATATCTTTAGAGGAATGGCTTTCACAATAAGTGGTGGTGAATGGATTAGTGCCTATCAAATGCCCGAAAGCTTTGTTGCAATAGCAACCGGAAAAACATTGGGATTAAACAATTTGATTGTCATCGCGATTATCATCTATCTTGCTTTCTTCTACTTTGTAAACCATACACGAACTGGCAGACAAATCTATGCTGTCGGAAGCAATCCTGACTCAGCTACTGTAAGTGGTATTAATGAAACGAAAATTTTAATGCTTGTATATACAATTATGGGTGGACTCGCGGGTCTTTCCGGCGTCCTTTGGGTTTCTAAGTTTGCTTCAGCACAAGGGGATACCGCTGCTGGTTACGAGTTAACCGTTATTGCAGCATGTATTTTAGGTGGAGTCAGTATCGCGGGTGGTTCCGGGAAAATTTCTGGAGTCATTCTTGGCGCTATGTTATTCGGATTATTGAACAATGCGCTTCCTTTGTTAAACGTTTCTCCTTTCTGGCAATCGAGTATCCAGGGAGCAATCATCCTCATAGCTGTCATCTTTAACACACTAGTTAAAAGAGGCGTTGATTTAAATAATTTAATGAGGAGGAGGATTTAACTTATGAGCCCTAAAACAACAACTTCTCAGCAGGAGTACATCCCACGGACTTTATTGGATAAAAAAAGTTTTTCTCTTAAAAGTTTCTTCTTCCAATGGGAATGGATGCTTATACTCATTCTTTTCGCTGTGTTTTTAGTCAACTCCAACATCTCGCCGTACTTCTTTAACTACGGCAGTTTGCGTGACGGAACAATGATTTTCTTGGATAAAGCCTTTATTGTCTTCCCGATGGCACTCGTCATGATTTTGCGGGACATTGATATTTCTGTAGGGTCAACGGTCGCTTTATCATCCGTTGTCATGGCAACCTCTTATAACTTATTAGGTCTTCCTATGGAGGTTTCCATTGTCATTTGTCTCGCAGTCGGTGCCCTTTGTGGGTTAATCAATGGATTCTTAATTGTAAAGTTCAAGGAGTTGTCCGCTGTTATTGTGACATTAAGTACAATGATTTTGTATAGAGGAATCGCTTATGTCATTCTGGAAGATCAAGCTTCAGGAAAATTCCCTGAATGGTTCGGTTTTTTCGGATGGGGGTATGTGTTCGGAGTTCCCTTTATACTAGTACTCTTTGTTATCGTTGCCATCGCATTCGGCTTGCTTCTCCATAAAACAACATTTGGTCGTGAAGTGTATGCGATGGGGAAAAATCCAACTGCAAGTCGTTTCTCAGGTGTCAAAGTAGATAAAATCAAAATTATTGTCTTTACACTAACTGGGCTAATGGCTGGACTGACTGCTATCTTTTTAACTTCCCGAATGGGGAGTGCTCGACCAAATATCGCAACAATGTATGAACTCGATGTGATTGCTATGGCAGCACTTGGCGGAATCAGCACGGCAGGCGGAAAAGGAAGAATACTTGGCACAGTAATTGCTATATTCATCATCGGGTATCTTCAATATGGGCTTGGATTGATTAATATTCCGGCTCAAACACTTCTTATCGTAATTGGAATCCTGCTTATCCTAGCGGTTTCCGTTCCCAAAATTAAGGTTCCCACATTTTTAGCAAGAAAAAAAGAATAACTTTTGTTACTTTACAGTTGCACTGACTGTTTTGTATATAACACCCATTAAAAGGAGGAGAAAGTGTTGACTAATCTAAAAAAAATGTCTATGTTCTTTTTTACAATGGTACTAGCACTAATTATGTTAGCCGCTTGTAGCCAAGAACCGCCAAGCAGTGGAGGTAACAAAGATACAGATGAGGCTAAGGGTACGGAGAAGCCCGAAGAAAAAGACAACGGTGAAAAAGACAAGTATGCCTTCATTTTCAAAAATACTGGAAATCCTTATGGTGAGAAAATGATGGATGGATTTAAAGATGCAATTGAAGAACTTGGTGGGGAAGTTATTTTACGCTCACCAGATCAACCAACAGCAGAGGGGCAAATTCAAATTATTGAACAGCTCATCCAACAAAAAGTAACTGCAATCGCCATTGCTGGAAATGACAACGATGCTTTGGAGCCAGTATTGAAAAAAGCAATGAATCAAGGGATTAAAGTTCTTTCTGTAGACTCTGCTGTTAACGCGGATAGCCGTATTCTACACGTCAACCAGGCTAACCCAGAAAGAATAGGACGTATTCAAATTGAAGCAGTTGCTGAAATGATTGGTGGCGCAGGAGAAATTGCAGTGTTAAGTGCAACTTCCCAAGCAACAAACCAAAATCTTTGGATTGAGTGGATGCAAAAAGAGTTAGAGGAACCCGCATATAAAGATATTACTCTTGTAAAAGTTGCATACGGTGATGACTTACGAGATAAAAGTGTTTCTGAAACAGAGGCGTTGTTAAAATCTTATCCAGATTTGAAGGCTATCATTGCTCCAACAACTGTTGGAATTGCAGCAGCTGGGAAAGTGCTAACGGATAAGAATTTACAAGACAAAGTAAAATTAACTGGGCTTGGTCTTCCAAGCGAAATGGCAACGTATCTTGAAAATGGAGTTTCACCGTGGATGTACCTGTGGAATCCAATCGATGTTGGCTCTGCCGCAGGATACATTGCTCACGCTTTAGTAACTGGTGATATTACAGGTGCGTTAGGTGAAAGCGTGGAAACGGGTGTGTTTGGAGAATTGGACATCGTAGAAGATGGTGATGGAACACAAGTTATGCTTGGAGATCCATATAAGTTTGACGCGGACAATATCGGGGAATGGAAAGACGTTTATTAAACCGATAATCAATTCAACATACGAATAATCAATGAATCGGGAATATTGTTCTTCTTATCAGAATAGATAAGTTGCTATATTCCCTTTTTTTACGAGGAGGATTCCTATGAATTATTATTGGGAAAAAGCTGAATGCCACTGGTCAGAGGATTCGGTACGACTTATTTCTACTCCTTCAGCAGAGGCACGCTCTGCATTTTTTTATATTCAAGAGATTGGTCATTTTAAAACTTTATATCCATTTTTTACAGAAAGGCAACATTTGGATTCGTATTTAATTGTGCATACGTTGAGCGGGAATGGACAATTGACCTATAATAATACAACCTATTCTCTTGGCCCTGGCGACTTATTTTTTATCGATTGTAATAACTATCAATTGTATCAGACCTCAAATGAAGATTCCTGGGAAATACTGTGGATCCATATTAAAGGAAGTACGACTGCTGAATATTACAAACACTACTCAAAAAGCAATTCGCCAGTAAGCATTTCCCATCAAGAATCTCACGTTCCTTATTTAATGCAACAGCTTATTCAACTTCATCAATTGGATAAAGCGAGTCTGAAGACTGAAATAATAAGTTCTAAACTCATCCTTGATCTACTAACGGAGGTTTTATTGAACAGTAGCGAATTGAATAAGAATACAGCAATTACACCAGATTATATTGAACAAATGAAAACGGAGTTGGAAGTTAATTATGATAAAAAAATAACCCTCACACAACTTTCTAAACTTTTCGCGGTAAACAAATACCAATTAGCTAAGGAATTTAAACATTACATCGGGATTACCCCAAATGAATATTTAATAAATAGACGAATAACGAAAGCTAAAGACCTGCTGAAAAATACTAATTTAACAATTTCCTCGATTTCTTTTCAAGTGGGCATTGATAATGTTAGTCATTTTATTAACTTATTTAAAGACCGGGTGGATAGTACACCGCTTTCTTTTCGAAAACATTGGCAAAACGGATGGAATGATTCGAAAAAAGCAAAATAGGAATAAAGGAACCCCTTGAGACTTAACTTTACCAGGAGTATATTAAATCTTCGAGTGAGAGTTCATTCATTGCTCCTTCCCTTCATCCCGCTAAAGTTTATTACTATAGAATTGAGATGATTCTATAGTAATAAATACAATGCTTTATTGGCGTAACAGGATTTTACAGAACGCACGGACTTGCCCAATTGATTATGATCTTCCCATACACAGACATCCCAAGAATCAAGCACTGATTCCTGGGATGTTCTGTCTTTATTTCTCCAACACCAACAAAGCGACTAGCTCCACATGCACTGTATGCGGGAATAAGTCGACAGGTTGCACGGTTTTAAGCGTGTAGCCGAACGGTAATAATTCAGTTAGATCCGTCGCGAATGTGTCAGGATTGCAGGATACATAGACAATCCGTTTCGGCTTTGAGCGTCCGATACGGCGCATTACTTTCCCACCAGCACCGCTACGTGGTGGGTCCACCAATAGAATATCAGCGAATCCAAAATGCTCATGCATCTCATCCAGTCCTCTACGTGCGTCACGGGCCAGGAATGTCGTGTTATGCAAATCATTATCGACGGCATTGCGTTTTGCAGATGCAATCGATGTCTCGACAATCTCAATTCCCGCCAATTCCTTCACACGTGCAGCGAACGGTAAGGAGAACGTGCCGACACCACAAAACAGATCGATCATTTTCTCATCTTCCTGTGGTTTCCCCATTTCAAGCGCAAGGTCCACAAGCTTTTGGGCTTGTTTTGGGTTCGTCTGGAAAAATGTATCGAACCAAAGTCGATAGCGATAGCCAGCCATTTCATCATAAATGAAATCACGCCCCGCTAATAGATGCGTATCCTCTGATTGTGTGCGATCCGCCCAGTCCGTATTGACAAGCCAAAGAAGGCTTTTCACATTCGGGAACTTTTTCGTAATCCGCTCGACCAGATTTTCAACGGCAGACGTCAATTCACCATCAGGTGTTTTCGTAGCGAACAATGCCAACATCATTTCACCAGTCGCATGCGATTCTCGCACCATCAAATGACGAAGCAGTCCCTCATGCGCATCCTTGTCATAGCCTTTAAGCTCGAACTCTTTTACCCACTCACCAATCTCCAACATACCATCGACCATATTTTGGCCTGCTATCAAACACGTTTCCAATGGAATAATCTTGCGGAAATTCCCTTGCTCATGCATGCCGATATCCCCTGCAGGTGAAAACGTGAATTCCATCTTATTACGATAATGCCAAGGTTCGTCCATGCCAATCGTCTCTAGCACCAGTTCAGCATCTAATCCTTCGCTCTCCAATGCCTTCTTCACTTGCTGGGTCTTATGCTTCAATTGACCTTCATACGTCCAGTGCTGCCAGACACAACCTCCACAAAGCTCAAAATGTGGACAAGGTGCATCCGTCCGTTCAGGGCTTGCCACTAGTATCTCAGCAGGCATAACTTTTCTCCAGCGCTTATCGGGCTGATCTACGACTACCTGCACCGACTCCCCAGGGAGCGTCTGTGGTATTGTCAGTTTCAGCTTTCTAGGATTAAAAGCTTTATCTTTAGCATTCTCACGCCAAACTGCAGATTGTCCATTGCCCTTATGATCTAAATGGTCAATTTTCGCAACTAATGTTTCTTCTTTTATAACAGTCAAGGAATGATTCCCCTTTCAACAGTCCATTCGTATATTAAAGGATTATTTCCACACTATTTGTGTACCTCTTCAAAACAGACATACCTTGTCATTATAACGAAAATCGAACTGAAAGAACATGCTCTTCTTACAAGTTCATCAATAAGAAAAGGCGCTGGTTTCATCCAACGCCTTAAAGTGGAGCAAAAATTATTCAAGCAGCATTTATTTTATAATCACCAGTGAAGGCGCCTTACTGGGCTAGCTGAGCGTTATAAGTAGGATTCTTTATATCTAACCGTGATAACTTTTCATATTCATACTAGTACCTACCCTGATTTAATAAGCACCCCGAATATTATTGTGCACCTCATTCTTATAAAACTGTGCCAATTTATTCATTTCATTTTCCGAAAACCCAGCTACTTTTAACGCTTTCAAATTATCTTCTACTTGGGCAACATTCTTAAAACCGGGGATTACACAAGATATCGCATCATGTTCTAAAATCCATTTTAATGCAGCTTGTGTCATACTCCCTCTATTTTCAGCAGTCCAGGATAGCTTACTACTCAATTCCACACCTTTCTTAAATTCTAACCCTGCGAATGTTTCTCCGACATTAAACGCTTCTCCATCGCGGTTAAAGTGTCGATGATCATCTGATTCAAACTGGGTATCGGCCACAAATTTACCCGTTAATAATCCACTCGCTAGTGGAACACGTGCGAGGATGCCGACACCTCTAGCTTTTGCTTGTGGAAATAGACTTTCTATTGGCTTTTGGCGCAACATGTTAAAGATGACCTGAAGTGTACGTACATTTGGCTGTTCAAGGCATAATAGGCCCTCTTCAACTGTTTCTACACTTACGCCATAATAACGAATCTTGCCTTGCTTCTTCAAACGATCAAGTACCTCAAACACTTGCCCGTCCTTTAAAATGTCCATTGGTGGACAATGAATTTGAAATAAATCGATTTGGTCACGGTTAAGTCGTCTCAAGCTGTCCTCACAATACTTTGTGACGCTTTCCATTGAATAGGTTTGCGGATCATAGATATCCCCTGCCCGGCAAAACTTCGTTGCAATATGGATATCTTGTTCTTTTCCCCTAGTTGCTTTTGCCAACAGTTCTTCACTATGTCCATCTCCATAAACATCTGCGGTATCAAAAAAGTTTACACCTTGCCCTATTGCGTAGTCTAACGCTCTAAGTGATTCCTGATCATTCGTTTTTCCCCATGCCCCACCAATCGCCCAAGTGCCAAAGCTGAGTTCACTGACCTTTAAATCTGTATTACCTAATTGACGAAACTTCATTTACTACCCACTCCCTTAGTTTTAATAGTAAGAAAACCTTTCATCTAAAAAACTAAAATTAAGCACCAACTAATTAGTTGGTGCCCAGTATACATAATTACCTTCGAAATGCTACAAGTTTTTCGTTCACATCTTTTGTTTGAGTATAAACAGTTTGATAAAGGTCAAACAGCTTTTTATATTTCGTCACATTTTCTCGGTTTGGTACAAATTGTTTATCAACCTTTAAAAATGTATCTGCACATTGCTGGAGTGAATCAAACCATCCACATCCATAGGCGGCCAACATCGCTGCCCCCATGCCTGGGCCCTGCTCACTTTCAAGTCTGACAATTGTAGCGTCAAAAATATCTGCTTGCATTTGAAGCCATACTTCATTTTTCGCACCACCACCAATTGAGACAATTGTATCGATTTCTTTCCCGCTACGTCGGAAAATCTCAATGGATTCATTTAGCGAAAATGTAATGCCTTCAAGTACCGCTCGCACAAAATCTTTTCGTTGATGAGCATTATCCATGCCGATAAAGCTAGCACGAATCGTCGCATCTGCATGTGGTGTCCTTTCACCAACTACATAAGGGGTAAATAGTAATCAAAGAAATATATGGGAAGCGTAAAGAGACGGTTGAGCGCGTCTTTACCGACAACAATGAAAAGCATGTCATGCAATGGACAACCCCCAAAGGGGACTTAAAAAAATGTCCATGCAGGCGATGCTCACTTTCGCTGCCCAAAATCTTAAGAAGCTCGCCAGATTGACGCGGGAAACGCCAGCAAGGGCATTATATAAATTAAGACAGCTATGCGATATGGAGATTCTCCGCACATAATACATCAAAAATAACAAAAGGGCTTGAAATCGGGTTGATTTCTAGCTCTTTTGTCTACAGTCTGCCCCCTCACAAGCAGTGAGGGGTTTTGTTTATTAAACTTTAAAGGTACTGATTACTTCTTGTAGATCCTGGGCCATTGAACTTAAAGCAATTGTTGAAGCTGATATTTCCTCCATTGAGGCATTTTGTTCTTCTACTGAGGCAGCTACGTTCTGTGTATTTCCAGCAGATTGTTCAGCGATAGAAGCTAGAGCTTCCATTGTCTCTACCATACTTTGTGAGCTTGAATTAACTTGCCCGATAATAGCAGAAACCTCCCGCGCCTCTTCGGTAACTTGTTCAATGGCCATTAATATGTCTTTGAAGACCTCACCTGTTTGATGAACCATATTAATACCTTCCCCGACAACGGATGTACCAAGATTCATAGATTGAACGGCATTCTCCGATTCAGCTTGGATCTCTATAATAAGATTACGGATTTGACCGGCGGCTTGTCCAGACCCCACGGCTAACTTTCTAACTTCATCAGCAACGACTGAAAACCCTCGACCATGCTCCCCAGCCCGCGCAGCTTCAATCGCAGCATTTAAAGCTAAGAGATTTGTTTGATCAGCAATCTGAGTGATCAATTCAACGATTTGACCAATTTCCTCTGATTTTTCACCTAAGGCGTTAATAATCTCTCTCGTTTCACTTACGGACTGTTGTACAAGATTTATTTGTTCAACAGTTTGGGTAACCACAGTGTTTCCAGCGGCTGCTTTTTCGCTCGTAGAAGTCGTTAAATCTGCGACGGATTGAATAGAAAATGCAGCCTGATTCATCCCATTTGAGATTTCTATGACTGCTTGAGAAGCTCCCCTTGCATGGGAAACTTGCGTTTCCGAACCTAAAGCTACCTCTTGAATGGCAATTGAGATTTGTTCAGTTGCTTTACCGGTCTGTTCGGCACCGGCAGAAAGCTGTTCTGATGTTGCCGCCACTTGTTCGGCATCTAAGCTAACTTGTTGGATCAATTGACGAAGATTCATTTTCATTTGGTTAAAGGATTTTGCAAGATTCCCTATTTCATCCCGATTTTTCACCATTATGTCCTCTTGAGCCAAATCGCCAGATGCGATTCCTTCTGCCATCTTTTCAATTAATAAAATCGGTTTTGTAATCATTCGAGTAATGATGACGCCTATTAAAATCGCCAAAATAATTGCAATCACACTTAAGGTAAGAACTGTCGAAGTAACGGAACTAACCAACGCAGAGCTAGCAAGACTTTCTTCCTTCATAAGCTCTGCTTGCTCTATGGCTATTTGACTTGAGATATCGCGTATTTCCCTCACTAGGGGCATAGCTACCCCAAGGAAGTGTTTTTCAGCTTTATCTGGACTAGAATTCATCAAGCTTATGATTTGGTCTGATTCTAACTTAAACTGTTCATTCAACGTTTCAAGTTGTGTGAGTGTATCTTTCAGGTCTTGGTGATTAGCTAACTTGTAGGCAGCTTCAATGTGCTCATTAAGGTCAGTTATCACTTGTGCTAACGCTTCTGGTGTACCCTTTTCCTGTAATAGCACACCTCGCAAGCTACTGATTTCTTGCGAAGTACTTATCTCCATTTTCAATGCATGCGATTCAATAACCGCTCGTCTATCTACCAAATCGGAAAAAGATTTGTCTACCTTTTGTATATTGTAATAGGATATAGAGCTAATGATTCCAAGAATAATTGCAACACTTAAGAATCCGCCTAACAATTTATTTCCAATTGTGAAGTTCATTCCTATAACCCCTTTTTCAGTTTTATTAATACTGCTTCTTTGATTTTATGTTCATAATTCATACAAAAACTACTACCTAAGATTATCCTGAAATCAACCTGCCGTTAATATTTCAATCATCAATGTTGTCTCATGCCTCTCTGCTCTCCTTAATGAATAACCCTGTTCAATAGAAATCAATACCTTTCTGTAATCGTAATAAAGCGATGTGTTTATAGTGATTTATGACTAACGAGTAATATGTACTGATTAAGATTATAACGTCTGTTGATTAGCTAGTTATTTCCAATAAAATCATAGAAAAAAGACACTTTTTCTGATACGATGTTAAGCGACTAAACCAACATCCGTACACAAGAAAAGTGTCCTCCTTCGCCGAATACAAGAGCCTAATTCTAATGTACTTGGTGAGGTAAAGTACCAAGTAGACACCAACAATCACGCACCATCCATCGTTATTGCGACGTCACTTTTAGTGATAACGATGGATACACAATTCGACAAAACGGATGATTAGACAGCCTCATGACTATTCAATGAAAAGTATTACGTTAGCTTTACAGGCTGGCCTGTTTTAATGGATTGATAGCAAGCCTCTAGTACTCGCATATTATTGATTGTAGATTGCCCGGTAATTGCAGGTTCTGTATTATTTAGTATAGCTGAGGAAAAATGCTCTACCTCCAAACGATAAATATCTCCAGATACTTTTTCTTCTCTGATCATTCCATTTCCTTGTATCAGAATAGAGCCTATACCGCCATTCACATCTGGACGGAATGCAAAAGGTACCTTAATCGTCCCTTTTGTCCCAACAATCTCGTACTCATTTCTTGCGGTCATGTCAAAACTACAATCGAAAATAGCTGTCAAACCATTATCGAGCTTTAAATAACTATACACGCTTATATCAATCCCTGATTCTGGTTCTATTGCGGCAATGGCTTGTACTTCAATAGGTTCCGCTCCTGTTATATGGCGAATTACTTCTATTGAATAACAACCCACATCGTATAAGCTACCCCCACCCATATCTTTGTCCATTCTAATGTCATTGTTACGATTTTTTAAATAAAAAGAATGGCTGGATCTAATCAGTTTAGTATCCCCGATTTCTCCGGAAGCTATAATTTCTTTCACACGTGCATGTTGTGGATGAAATTGGTACATGAATCCTTCCATAAACTTCACATTATGCTCTGAGCAAATTTGTACCATTTCAGCGGCCTCAGCGGCTGTTAATGCCGCTGGTTTCTCACAAAGTATATGCTTGCCCTGCTTAGCAGCTTGTAATACCCATTCCTTATGCAAATGATTAGGGAGGGGTATATATACCGCATCGATATCCGGATCATTCAATAGCTGTTCGTAACTTTCATAGGCTTTAGGTATATGTAAAGCCGATGCAACTGCATGGACTTTACTTCCCCGGCTTGCAATGGCGACAACTTCCGCATTTTCTGCTCGAAAAATGGCTGGAATCACTTGTGTTTGGGCAATGTTTGCTGTACTTAATACTCCCCAACGAACTTTTTTCATCGTTATACTCCCTTTATTCTTTATTTTCTAAATGGCTTTAACTCCTCATTTATTGTTCTTGTTTGCGCATAAACCTTTGTATAAATAGCAAATAACTCTTTATACTTTTCTACATTTTCTTTAATGGGTTCATATGATTTAGTTGTTTCAAGAAATACATCAGCACATTGACTTAGTGATTCAAACCAGCCACATCCATATGCCGCAAGCATAGCTGCCCCCATTCCAGGACCTTGCTCGCTAGATAACTTTAGTATTTTCGCATTAAAAATATCAGCTTGCATTTGCAACCATGTGTCATTTTTTGCACCACCACCAATAGAAATGATAGTGTCTATTTTTTTACCACTTTCTCTAAAGATATGAATCGATTCATTCAAAGAAAAAGTAATTCCCTCAAGTACCGCCCGAACAAAATCCTTTTTCGTGTGGGCAGATTCCATCCCTACAAAACTAGCTCGGATACTAGAGTCAGCATGCGGAGTTCTTTCTCCTACTAAATAAGGAGTGAAGATCAAGCCATTCGCACCAACAGGTATATGTTCAATACCATCTAACAGCTCAGTAAAATCTTCGTTCTCTGCGAAGGTATGCTTGAACCATTCCAAACTATGCCCCGCCGACAAAGTAACCCCCATCGTATAAAAGGCATCCTCTTTTCCATGATTAAAATAGTGAACCTTGCCATCGAAATCACGATTTCTTTGTTCTTCATAGGACAAAATCACACCGGATGTTCCAATGCTACATAATGTTTTTTCTTCCGATAAAATTCCTGAACCAATAGCACCACAGGCGTTATCTGCACCACCGGCAAACACTTTTGTTGAATGGTAGAGCCCTGTTGTATGTGCAAATTCCGCTGTAATCGTTCCTATATAACCATGTGATTCTACTAAAGGCGGACAAATTGATTGTTCTATATCAAAAAGGTTGCATATCTCATGACTCCACACTTTTTCACTAACATCTAATAATAAGGTTCCTGCTGCATCTGAGTACTCACTATGTATTTTTCCAGTCAAACGATAGCGTAAATAATCTTTAGGAAGCATGAAGAAAGCAATTTGTTCAAAGATTTCTGGTTCATGTTCCTTCACCCATAATATTTTTGGCAAAGTGAAGCCTTCCAAAGCTGGATTTTTCGTAATATTCAGCAGCTTTTCTCTACCAACAACCTCATAGATTTCTTGGCATTGCTTTGTTGTACGCGTATCGTTCCACAAAATAGCATTCCGTAATAATTCATTCTTTTGATTCACTACTACAAGTCCGTGCATTTGACCGGAAAAGCTAATTCCTTCAATATCTTGTGGATTCCCTTCAAATTGTTGTACAAGTTCCACAAGTGCTTCCGAAGTTTTTGCATACCATTCTTCCGGATTCTGCTCACTATAGCCTGATTTCTCCTGGATAAGTGGATAAGATTTTGAGATTTCCTGACATACTTCTCCTCTTTTATTCGTCAATAAAACCTTCACAGCACTTGTACCTAAATCAATCCCAATCACATATTTCATATTTTCTCCCTCATTTATGTTTGATAAAAAAGACATACTAGAAACCTCTAATCCGCTTCTAGTATGTCTTACTGTAATACAATCGTTACTCAGACGTTACTGATAGTAAATATTGATTTATTGTTGCTTTTAGACGCTCTGCCCGCCCAGAAGTATTCTGGATTTCTCCTAGTTGCATTGCATAATCTTCTAGCTTACGGAAGTTTGTTGTTCCCTCCACAATTTCCTTACCGATACCATGATTAAAACTGTCATAACGCTCATCAATAAATCCGTCTAATACGTTATCATCAATTAGTTTTTGCGCCACTTTTAGTCCTACTGCAAAACTATCCATCCCTGCAATATGTGCATGGAATAGGTCTTCTTGTTCGAACGATCCTCTTCTAACTTTTGCATCGAAGTTCAAGCCGCCGCGACCTAGTCCGCCATTTTTCAGGATTTCATACATCGCTAAAGTAGTAGAGTATAGATCCGTTGGGAATTCATCTGTATCCCAGCCAAGTAATGTATCCCCTTGGTTTGCATCTACTGATCCTAACATGCCATTAATACGTGCGAAGTGTAGTTCGTGTTCAAATGTATGACCCGCTAAAGTAGCATGGTTCGCTTCAATATTAAATTTGAAATGATTTTGTAGATCGTATGATTGTAAAAATGCTAAACCTGTCGCAACATCAAAATCATACTGATGCTTCGATGGCTCTTTCGGTTTTGGTTCAATTAAGAACTGACCATCATATCCAATTTCCTTCGCATAATCGACAGCCATATGGAAAAACCGTCCCAGATTATCAAGTTCAAGCTTCATATTCGTGTTTAACAGGGTTTCGTAGCCTTCACGCCCCCCCCAGAATACATAGTTTTCTGACCCTAGTTCTTTGGCAACTTCCAAGCCTTTTTTCACCTTTGCAGCTGAATAGGCAAATACATCAGCATTGACGGCCGTTGCAGCTCCATGTACAAAACGGGGATGTGAAAACATATTGGCTGTATTCCATAAAAGCTTTGTCTTACTTGTAGTCATATAGTCTTTAGTCATTGCGACAATTTCATCTAAATTCTTATTTGTTTCTTGAAGAGTTGCTCCTTCTGGTGAAATATCAATATCATGGAAGCAAAAGAATGGTACATTTAATTTCTCGAAAAACTCAAATCCAGCTTCGACACGGGCTTTAGCTAAATCCATGCCTTTAAATTTATCCCATGAACGAATCATATTGCCAGCACCAAATGGATCTGATCCGTCCATTGTAAATGTATGCCAATAAGCAACACCGAATCGTAGTATCTCTTCCATTGTCTTGCCGGCTACTTTTTCTTCCGGATTATAGAATTTAAATGCTAGTGGATTTGTGGATTTATGTCCTTCAAATTTAATGTGATTAATGTTTTCAAAATATGTCATGCTCAATTCCTCCAGATGTTTTATGTTTTACAATTCTTTAAATCTATCGATTACTTTTTACTAGCTATGTCACTCCAGACAGCGATGATTAGAATTAATCCCTTGACGATATATTGCCAGAAGGTTTCGATATTCATCATACTCATACCGTTGTCAATGCTGGCCATGATTAATGCACCAATGAGAGCACCGACAACTTTTCCTTTACCACCCATTAGACTAGTTCCACCTATAACACAGGCTGCAATTGCATCAAGTTCGTACATATTTCCTGCGCTTACGGTGGCCGCATTTAATCTACTGGTTAAAATCACACCTGCAACTCCAGATAATGCACCCATTGATATGAAAACCCATAGTGTATTACGCTTAATATTGATACCTGAAAGGGCTGCTGCTTCTGGGTTTCCACCAATGGCATAAACGTATCTCCCGAATGAGGTTTTATTTGAAATAAAGATGAAAATGGCTGCCAATAAAACAACAAGTAATATAGGCGTTGGAATTCCTTGATAGCGATTCAACATATACGTAGCTAACAAGATGAAAAACGAGTAAACGCCAACCTTGCCATAGTCAATTACTGGTGCTGGTAGCAATAATTCTAATTTTTTTCTTTTCGACCGATTCCAGACTGTCCAAAATATCAACAAGCCAATACTGGCTATTGCCAAAATATAACCTAAGGTAAAAGGAAAATAACTATTACTGATTGCCTTAAAGCTATCATTCAGCGGCGCAATTGTTTGCCCTTTACTCAGTCCAATCAATATGCCACGGAAAATCAACATCCCACCAAGCGTTACGATAAATGCTGGAACTGCCCTGTAGGCAACCCACCACCCTTGCCAAACACCGAAAAGTGCACCTACGGCAATTGCCGCAACAACGACAGTAAACGTATTCCATTCGTACCAAACATGTAATATCGCTGCAACGCCACCCGTCAGACCCACTAATGAACCAACGGATAAATCAATATGCCCGGCTACGATAACCAAAGTCATACCAATAGCTAGCACTGCAATGATAGACATTTGGGAAAATAAGTTGGAAATATTTCGTGACGATAAAAATTCTCCACCAGTGAAAAAACCAAAGATAACAGCAATTAGCACCAGTGCAATAATCAATGTGTAGGCTTGCATATCTAACTTAAAACTTAAACCTCTTTTTTCCTTAATCTCTGGATTAACCGTGGACTGTGTTTTCACGATTTCTTCCCTCCTGTTGCACATGTCATTATTTTCTCCTGAGTTGCTTCATCCCTTAGGAATTCCCCTGTTATTTTCCCTTCTGCCATCACAATAATTCGATCAGACATGCCTAAAACTTCGGGTAATTCAGATGAAACAATCACGATACCTACTCCCTGATTGGCAAGTTCGTTGATTATTTTATAAATCTCATACTTTGCCCCGACATCAATTCCCCTTGTCGGTTCGTCAAGTATCAAAATCTTAGGGTCATTTAATAACCATTTACTCAAGACAACCTTTTGCTGATTTCCACCACTGAGTTGACCAACCAACGCTTCCAAGTTAGGCGCCTTCAAGTTCATTTTGTATGTAATATCCCCCGCTGTTTTAACTTCCAAAGCATTATCAATTACCTTTAATTTCATCATCTTATTTAAAGCCGCTAATGTTGTGTTCTTAGTAATATCCATTCCTAAAACTAAACCATAGCGCTTTCTATCCTCGGAAACGTATGCCAATCCTTCTCGAATAGCATCCGCTGGGTTTTTAATATTTGTTTCTTTTCCATCAATTAAAACACTTCCTGTTTGGTTACCTTTTAGTCCACCAAACAAACTCATAAATAATTCCGTTCTTCCAGCACCCATCAGGCCAGAAAAGCCAAGAATCTCACCTTTTTTTACAGCAAATGAGGTATCAACGATTACTTTTTTCCCTACATGATCAGTAACTGAATAATTTTTTACTTCTAGTATATTTTCAGAACTAATTGGGCGGGCTTCATAAGGGAAAAGCTCGGTCAATTCGCGTCCTACCATCTTTGTAATAATGAGCTCCTCTGTTAAGTCGGCAATTTTGTCGGTACTAATTGTTTGCCCATCTCTTAAAATCGTTACGGAATCCGCTAGTGCCATCACTTCATTGAGCTTATGAGAAATATAGATGCAAGTGACCCCTTCAGCACGTAGATCGTGGAGAAGTTTCATTAAAATATCAACATCACTTTCTGTTAATGCGGCGGTAGGCTCATCCAATATGAGAATTTCTGTTTTCTGCGTCAATGCCTTTGCAATTTCAATAATTTGCTGTTTACCCACTGTTAGTTGCCCGACTTTTGTTTGCGGGTCAACATCTAATCCAATATGATCTAACCATTTTTGGGCTTCTGCATAGATTTTATTCCAATCAATGATTTTCGCTCTCATTAAGTCATGACTTAAGAATAGGTTTTCGGCAACTGACATTTCTTCTACTAATGCAAGTTCTTGATAAATGATTCCAACACCAGCATTTTGCGATTCTTTGATTGATTTAAATGCTACATTTTTACCGCTTATTATAATATCTCCGTCGTATGATCCGTGTGGATAAACCCCGCTTAAAACTTTCATTAAAGTGGATTTACCTGCACCATTTTCACCGCATAAAGCATGAATTTCGCCTTTACGAACTGAAAAAGTAACATTATCTAGCGCACGTACACCGGGAAACTCTTTCGTAATTGCCCTCATTTGAAGTGCGTAATTTTCCATTTTGGATTCCCTCCCCTAAAATAGATAAATTTAGAGGGGGATAGTATCCCCCTCCTAAAATTCTACTTATGGGCGTGCTGGACGCTCATTTTCTGGTACATTTTTATAAACATTATCGTATGAATGGAAGTCGTCTTTTATTAGCGTATCGATAATATTTTCCTTACCTACTTTAATCGGATCTAGCTTAATGAAAGGTACATCTAACTTGCCATTGTTTACAGTTGAATCTGATGTAACC
This sequence comes from Sporosarcina beigongshangi, assembly GCF_033485195.1. NCBI lineage: Bacteria > Bacillati > Bacillota > Bacilli > Caryophanales > Caryophanaceae > Sporosarcina > Sporosarcina beigongshangi. The sequence goes on along the minus strand of NZ_JAWLIR010000013.1, from coordinate 17,933 downwards.
GCTTCACCTTTTGCCAATTGTACAGCTACTTCTGCGCTCTTAATTGCTATGGCTTTGATTGGCTTATACACTGTCATTGTTTGTGTACCTTCTGCAATACGTTGAACTGCTGCTAAATCGGCATCTTGACCCGAGATAACGACTTTGCCAGCTAGGCCTTGAGCATCCAATGCCTGGATTGCCCCTCCGGCTGTACTATCATTAGAAGCAACAATTGCATCAATATCATTTTTATTTGCTGTTAATGCATTTTCCATAATCTTCAATGCTTCATTTGCATCCCAGCCCTTCGCCCATTGATCACCGATAATTGTAATATCGCCTTTATCAACAAGAGGCTGAATAATATTCATTTGACCTTCTCTAAACATCTTCGCGTTATTATCTGTTGGAGAACCACCCATTAGGAAGTACTTTCCTGTCGGTACTTTCTCTACTAAGTATTCAGCCTGCATCTCACCGACTCGTACATTATCAAAAGATACGTAGGCATCGATATCTGAACCGTTCACTAGACGATCATATGCTAATACAGGAATTCCTTCTTCCTTTGCTTTTTCAACAGCCGGAGATAGGGCATCTGAGTTAATTGCGATGATAACCAATACATCAATGTCTTGGGATAGCATATTCTGAATTTGTGATAATTGCTTTGCTTCGTCGCCATTTGCTGACTGTACGATTACTTCTGCCCCAAGTTCTTCCGCTCTCCCAACAAAAAAGTCGCGGTCATGTTGCCAACGTTCTAGTGATAAGTCTGATACTGAAAGACCGATTTTAATTTTCCCCTCTGACTTTTCCCCGGCATCTGCATTGCTTGTACTGCCGACTTTTGAATCAACCTCTTTACTCGTACCTGCATCCTGACCACATGCTGCCAACAAAAACATCATTAGCAATAAAACAACAACTGATTGTAAGCCCTTCCATTTCATCATAATAGAATACTCCCTTTCCTCTGAATTGTTGTAAATCTTAGTACATTTAAATCTTAACACTACAAACTTAGTTTGTCCATACAATAAACAAAGTTTTGTAGTACAATATTTCTAACAGCTACAATTGTTAATAAAACGTGGAGGTTGCAAAAGAATGAGACAAACAACTTGGAATCAACATATCGTCAAGAAAAAGAATAAAGAAATTGTTCTGCAAGCCATTATTAAGCTAGCTCCTTTATCACGTGCGGAAATTGCACAACAATCTGGCTTAAATAAAGCTACGGTTTCTTCCTTAGTAAGTGAACTCATAGATGACGAGCTTATTTATGAATCAGGAATCGGAGAATCCAGTGGTGGCAGACGCCCTGTCATACTGCTCTTTAACGAACAAGCCGGATATTCAATCGGGGTTGATATAGGTGTTAATTATACTTTAGGTGTTGTTACTGATTTAGTGGGTAACGTTATTTATGAAGTGAGTCAAACGGTTGATACTAATCTTTCATCAGATCAACAAATTCAACTTGTAATAGATACAGTTCACATCCTAATCAAGCATGTACCTGAAAGTAGATATGGTGTCATAGGTATTGGAGTTGGTGTACCTGGAATTGTTGATAATGAAGGCAAGGTATTATTGGCACCTAATTTACGATGGAAAGATGTAGACTTGTTACAAATTCTTGAAGCAGAATTCAACTACCCTATTCTTGTTGAAAATGAGGCGAATGCTGGTGCCTACGGAGAAAAAAAATTTGGTGCCGGACAAAAAAGCAACAACTTAATCTACGTAAGTGCTGGAATTGGAATTGGAGTAGGAATCATTTTAAATGGAGAATTATATCGCGGCATTAACGGTTTCTCGGGAGAGAGTGGCCATATGACCATTTTGAGGAATGGGCGCAAATGTAATTGTGGAAGTAGCGGATGCTGGGAAGCCTATGCATCTGAATATGCACTATTAAAGCAAGCAAAAGAAATCGACCATTTATCTGAAGTAAACCTTGAACAATTAATTGAACTAGCCAACAATAATGATAAAGATGCGTTAAAATTGTTCCAAGAAATTGGTTGTAATATGAGTACAGGAATTACGAACTTAACAAAAACGTTTAATCCTCAGCTTATTATTATTGGCAATAGATTAGCAAAAGCAGAAAAGTGGATTAAAGAACCCATCATAACAACAGCAAAACAAGAACTATTGCCCTTTCATAAAGTAGATCTGAATATTATTTTCTCCGAGTTATCCCACTACTCAGCAGCACTCGGAGTGTCGGCTTTTACAATCGAAGAATTTCTTAAGATTGACCATAATGAGTGAATAAAGTATTGAGTTTCTAATCGTTTTGGTACTAGTTGCTACACGTGTTGAGAAGTGATGGGACTTGCTGTTCTGTCAGCAAGATTGAAGGATGAACTGGCTGAAATCAAGAAATTTTCACTTGGTAAAAGGAGTAATGTAACGGCATATTATCAGAAGTAGGCAGAGCAAATTAAAAATGAGTATGTGAGACTTCCAATTCAAGGCTGCCTGATGGTATTTTAGAAAAAGAACTCGGCAAAAAATTTACAAGAGTACTTGAAGATACTGGCGTTTTCAAAGAACAGATGGCATTTAAACGAATTATTCAGACATTAAATTAGCAGGAGGAAAAATAATGAAGATGGAAATAACGGATATTTCCGGAAAGTGGATGAAATATACATTAGTAAACGAACAAGGTATGTCTGTATCTGTACTGAACTATGGTGGAATCATTACAGAAATACTTGTTCCTGATCGAAATGGGAAAATAGAAAATGTAGTGCTCGGATTTAAAAATTACGTCGACTACGAATCCAACCAGAACTATTTTGGTGCATTAATCGGCCGTGTTGCTGGAAGAATCCAGGGAGGTTCATTCGAACTTAATGGGAAAACTTACGAGTTGGAAAAAAACAACAAAGACAATCATCTACACGGAGGTTCATCTGGATTCCACCAGGCTATTTGGGATGTAAAACCTTTTCAAACCGTTAATACTATTGGATTGATGTTGACTTACAAAAGTTCAGATGGAGAAGGTGGATATCCTGGTAATCTAGATGTTACTGTCACCTACAAACTGAATAATAATAATCAGTTCATTATTGATTACTCGGCAACCAGTGATCAGCCAACTCCATTGACATTGACAAACCATTCTTATTTTAATTTAAGCGGTGATTTAAAAAAAACGGTCCATCATCATTATGTAACAATAGATAGTGAACAATTTATTGAACTCGATGAAGAACTCATTCCCACTGGAAAGTTAATAAATGTTGCTGGTACTTCCTTTGACTATCGTAATGGTCAACTATTGGGTAATGGGCTTAAAGATGATTCTGTGCAAAATAAAATTGCAGGAAATGGCCATGATCATTACTTTATTTTTAATCAGGGGAAGAAAAACGCTGTTGTTGTCAGAGATACTGATTCTGGGCGTATAATGCGGTTAAAAACGAATCAACCCGGAATGGTTATGTATACTTCCAATACTATGGAAGATGGAATGGAATTGAAAGAAAACTTTTCTAAGAAGTACCTTGGTGTGTGCTTTGAAACGCAGAGTTCTCCGGCATCATTACATCATAATGGTTTTCCAAGTGTTGTTTTGAATGCAGGGGAGCAGTATAAAAAGCAGACAGTATTTTCTTTTGGAGTTGAAGTGTAACTAGAATTTTGCCGATATTTCCGCGAAATGACAAAAGCCATCCAATTAAGGGATGGCTTATAATTGTAAAGATGCCTGTCACTCACACAAGGTGAAGAAATTGTAATTCCTGATCATGTCGAATACGTTTATCTACGTGCTGAAGTGAAAACAACTAGTTACCAGTATTCCTATTCGTTCGATGGGGAGAATTGGACGCTGATTCCTGTTAAATTTGAATCCTGCAAGTTGTCCGATGATTATATCGAAGGCGGTGGTTTCTTTACGGGCGCATTCGTCGGTATGCAGTGTCAAGATACATCGGGTCAAAATCTACACGCTGATTTCGATTATTTTGTTTATAAAAAAGAAAACAATTAACTGATTTAGCTGCAAACAAACATAACAACCTATCAACAAAAGAATCCATTTTGAGTATGCTTAATCAAAATGGATTCTTTTTTGAACGTCTTCCATCGAAAGGAAGGTAACGGAACATATGGTGCTTGCGTAATTCCCCCCGTATCACAAATTAGTTTCAATCACCATCAGTACAGTATCCAAATCTATTCCGGTCAGCTTCGCAATCATTTCGGCGGCAATTTGTTGAGAATGCATATTTAATACAATTTCCCGATCCCGTTTGGCAATACCTAGTTCTAAGCCTTCTTTTTTCCCTCTTTCTAAACCTTCTTTTTTCCCTCTTTCTAAACCTTCTTTCTTCCCTATTTCTAGTCCTTCAGCTAGTCCAGCCTTCTCCCGATCAATTTCTCGCTGAAGCTGCCCTCTGAGTTGAAAATCTCTGTATTCGGCAATTCTGCGTGTGGCAGGATCTTCGCTAAGTCGTTGAATTTCTTCGAACGCTTCTTTCATTGTTGGACTTTCCATAGCCAACGCCTCCTTTAGTTGTTTATTGCCTTTTAAAAACAACAGCCATTTTTCAAGTGCATCTGTCTCTTGCAATTCGGCTACACTCAACTTACGCAGCTCCAAAACATGTATTTCCATATGGTCCGTAAACAGCGTTCTACTCTCGGGATCTATTAATTGAAACATACTATGAAAATGATTTTTCGGCAACCATTTGAAATTGGTAATAATGATCTGAATCGCCTTATTAAGTCCCGTATACGACTGACCTACTTTATCTTGACTCGTATACATTTTCGCCCAGTACATGAGCATGCGCTCCGCAAATGCCTCGTGATCTTGCAGCTGAATTTCTACATTAATTTGTTCACCCGTATGCGTCACGACCCGAATATCCATCACCGATAGTTTATCATCAGGATGTTTAATCGAGATGCTGGGGTCCGTTAAAGCAACAGAAGAAATCGTATCATGTAAAATGGCATTTAAGAAGCTAAGCAATAGCTTATTATTCCGTGGATTGCCGAAAAAACTTTTAAAAACAACATCATTACGCATATCCAACAAGTCCTGTTCATATGTCTCATTTTGTTCACGGACAACTGCAATCATACAAAACACCTTCCATTCTTTTTCCTTATATTATAAAACGTACGTTCGTTAAAGTCGAGTGTTTTGATTGAATATTCTTACACCCAAACAAACACATTGCTTTCAAAGACAGGATGGTGGAAAATAGTTCTGTGCATTATACTAAAGAAATGAGTAAAGGATAGTGCACTGTTTTATACGCAGCAACAGGAGGAGAAAAAATGAGTAACGAACAAAATTTTTGGCTTGATTTACCGAAGCCGTTTTTTATATTAGCACCTATGGAGGATGTCACGGACGTTGTGTTTCGCCACGTCATCAGTGAAGCAGCATCGCCTGACGTATTTTTCACGGAATTTACAAATACAGAAAGTTATTGCCACCCTAATGGAAGAGAAAGTGTACGTGGCCGTTTGACATTCACAGAGGATGAGCAACCGATTGTCGCGCATATTTGGGGCAATAAACCCGCATTTTTCGAACAAATGAGTATTGATATGAAAAAACTAGGGTTTAAAGGGATCGATTTAAACATGGGATGCCCCGTGCAAAACGTCGCCGCGAATGGGAAAGGTGCTGGACTTATCCAACATCCTGAAGTTGCAGCGGAAATTATTCAAGCAGCAAAAGCAGGCGGCTTGCCAGTGAGTGTTAAAACAAGATTGGGGTACACAAATCTTGACGAGTGGCGCGATTGGTTAGGACATATATTAAAACAAGATATTGCGAACCTTTCCATTCACCTTCGTACAAAAAAAGAGATGAGCAAGGTAGATGCGCACTGGGAACTAATCCCTGAAATCAAAAAATTACGCGATGAAATTGCTCCAAATACCCTGTTAACCATTAATGGCGATATTCCTGATCGCGCAACAGGACTAAAATTAGTCGAGCAATACGGCGTCGATGGCGTCATGATTGGACGCGGTGTTTTCACCAATCCATTCGCTTTTGAAAAAGAGCCGAAAGAACATAGCGTGAAGGAATTTCTAAAATTACTGCTCTTACAGCTGGATCTGCACGATAAATATTCAACAGAAGCTGAACCTCGTCCATTTAAGCCGCTCCATCGCTTTTTCAAAATCTATATTCGCGGATTTAGAGGCGCAGGCGAATTAAGGAATCAATTAATGGAGACAAAATCAACAGATGAAGTACGCCAGTTAGTGCAACCACTTTTGGAAATGGAATTAGACTAAGCCAAACAAAATTTAAACGAAGAGAGGAAGTTAACGATGAAGAACGTAACTCCATTTTTAATGTTTCAAGGCGGTGTTGCAGAAGAAGCTATGAATTACTACACATCCCTTATCGAGGATTCAGAAATTAAAAGCATAGCTCGATACGGGGCTGATGGTCCCGGTAAAGAAGGGACTGTTATACAAGCTGTATTTTCGCTAAAGGGGCAGGAGTTCATGTGCATCGACAGCCATGTTGACCATGCGTTTGCGTTCACCCCATCTTTCTCGATTTTTTTGACGTGCGATACCGAAGAGGAAATTGACAGCCTATATGAAAAGATGATGGAAAATGGCACAGCACTTATGCCTATCAATAACTATGGGTTCAGCAAGAAATTCGGCTGGCTGAACGACAAATTCGGCGTATCCTGGCAGTTAAACTTACCAGAGTAATTTGGTTGCAAATTGTGGAGCTACATCATATTCCTTAAAAATATCAGCAAACAGCGCTTTACCGCTTGAACAGCAATATTGAAGGCTATGAGTAAATTGGATACACCTTTCAAAAAAATATTTTGAAATAAAAAAGTTGCGCAGTCATTCAAGCAAGTGAATTCAAGGTTGAACTTTCACACTTAGCTGAATGACTATACATATCCTGGAGCGACAACTACTTAAACGAGGAGCTATGACAATGCAAAAGCTCTATTTTGAACCGGCATGGGACAAAACAATTGCCCCTATTGATCGTGAAAAAATCACTCTTCAATTTCAGCTCCAAGCAAAACAGCTACAAGGCGGCGTTCATTTGTCATTTTTATGGGACGCTCGTAATCATAAAGGTGAACAGCTGATTACCGTACTCATTCACAACTTTGAGGATACAAATCTTCGCTTACACAACACAGTCATTTCATATTATGAACTTGGGAAACAACTGGCCAATGCTACGTTTAGTTTACCTTGTGAAGTTGCTGGAAATACTTCGATGCCATGGACGTTTATATTTTCGGAAGTGAATGATACGAATGTAGATCCTGAGTATGTGATTTGGAATTGATGTGAAATAAAGGCGTAAAACGGGGCTACCCAGAAAGTCAGTGAAAAATGACTTTCTGCGACAGCCCCGTTCTTTGAATGGATCGATTCTTATAGAAAAATCGTTCATGTTTACTCTTAATTTTAGCCTTTCACCCAATTAGAAGTAACAGGAACACCAGCATCCACGAGCAAATTCATCACTGGACACCTTTTCTCAACTTTCTCCTTCAATTGTTGAATGCGATCCTCTGTTTCTTCTGTTTTGATAGTGACATCAAAGTCGACCGATTGAAAATGTGGTGAGACCCCTTCTACGCCCATTAATCCTTGCAAATCTAGTGAGCCTTCATTGACGAACTCAACTGCTTCATAGGAAAATTGAAGCTCTTTTGCAATGATTGCAATCATGACAGAAGTGCAGCTTGATAACCCCGCTAATACAAATTCAACTGGATTCGGCCCTTCATCTGTTCCACCTAAACTCTTCGGCTCATCGACAACAAAAGGCTCAAAGTGACGAACGGAAATCTCCGTCTTAACTCCTTCTTTCCAAACTCCACTTGTTTCTACTTTTAATAATTGACTTGTTGACATCTTAACCCTCTCCATTCCTAGTAAACTAATATGTTTTATTGAATATAACAGCAATATACTGAATATGCAATCTATTTCTTTAATTTTGCAACTTTTTTATAAGAAAATAGTAAGGCCAGTAAGTGCGGAGATGAGAGCCGTAGGTTAGTAATCAAAATAAAACAGGGCTGCCCAGAAAGTCAGTGACAATTGACTTTCTGGGCAGCCCCTTCGAAAAGAGCTTATTATTTTACGAAAATGCGATATCTTATTCGACACAGCCACACTCTTATAGCACGTGATTTCTGAAAGTACAAGGCAATTTATTGCGATTATTCTCCCGGGACATTCACTTGGAAGGTAACGCCGAACTTGTCCTTGACTTGCCCATACAAGGGGCTCCAATCCGTCTTCTGAAGAGGCATAATGACTTGTCCACCGACTTGCAAATGTCCATGCATAACGCGATTCTTCATATCATCCGACAACGGATAATTCGGGTCCTCCGGCATATCTCCGAACTTCGTGATCCCTATTACTTTCCCACCCAGCGCTTTCTCGTAAAAATGGATTGCCTCTTTCGTGTTACCATCAAAAATCAAATACGGATTCAAACTAATCGACATTATTCAACAGCTCCTTAGCTCCATTTTTGCAATGCATAAGTGATTTCCAAGCGGCAGTAACCACCACCATTATTACCTATAAATACATTTCACACACAAGAACATACGTTTGTCAATATGTACTTAATTGAAAACTTAGTGTTGGATTCCTGCGCACCACTCACTTAAATGACTAAAGCAACATCCGCAAAAACTGTTCAAAATTCACGCCCGCCTTGCTTGGAACTTGCTCTTTCGATGTAGCTTCGATCGCAGCGGCTAAAAACGTCTCTGCAAGCTTCATCGACTCTACTAAATCCTGCCCGCGCATCATCCCACCCATGATGACAGATGCAAACAAATCACCTGTTCCCGAATAGCTCTCGCCATTATAATCACGGATACTCGTAAATGAACGATCTGCATCGACAAACATATTACCTACATAACGCTTATCTAGAACTGCTGGTGGCGGATTCAAACCAGTAATAATGACGTTCGCACCAGTCGTCTGCTGTAACTGGTGGCCCGCCTCCCCTAGTGTCTGCATATAATCTGATTCGTCTTGATAGCTCTGTAGCTTCTCAAACGACAAACCTGTAAGCAAGCAGCACTCTGTAACATTTGGCGTAACAATGTCTGCACTCTTCACGAGTTCCTTCATACGATCCAGCAAATCGCCCGTAAACATTTTATACACTTCGCCCATATCCCCCATCACCGGATCGACAAGCAGTGTCGTTTCATCTGAGTAGAACACGTTTAAAAATTGAAATATATTATTGATTTGCTCTTGTCCCGTCACAAAGCCCGTGTGAATGCCATCAAAGGTAGCCCCCAGCTTTCTCCATTCATCCACAAAGAAGTCCATTTTTGACGTTAAATCCTCACAATAAAAGCTCGAATATCCTGTTTGCGCCGTAAAAATCGCGGTTGGCAACGGCACTGCTTGAGCACCCATCACTGACAGCACAGGTATTGCAGCCGTTAACGAGCATTTTCCAAAGGATGACATATCTTGGATTACTGCAACTTTCTTCATCGTACTCTCCACCTACCTAATCCTCACTTGTATTCTCTTCATCCTATCATAAGTAGGCAACCGCAGAAATACACCAGCTTCCAGTAGTTATTTTTATAGGAAATCAATCTGACCTCTAACAATTTTACTAAATTGACACTTTTACAATGGTCAGCCATTTGCTAAAGTTAAAACTATCAAAGAATTCATTATAGTGAGGATGATCAACATGCAAAATATTCAAAATCAACCCTATACAAAAACGCGCAGTAAAACGTTTGATTTAGTCATTACCGCAATTTTAGCTGCACTTATTTTCGTCGCCACAATGATCAATATTAAGCTACCCATCGGGCAAGGTGGACTGATTCACTTAGGGACATCCATGCTGTTCATGGCAGCTATTTTATTCGGACCTAAAAAAGGGGCACTTGCCGGCGCAATCGGGATGGGCTTATTCGATATCTTAGGTGGCTGGGCAATTTGGGCGCCAACGACCATTATCTCCCGCTTATTACAAGGACTCATCGTCGGGAAAATTGCTTGGTCGAAGGGACATCGAGGCGATAATGTTGGACTAAACATTTTAGCAGCCGTTTTGTCAATGCCAGTGATGATGGTAGTTTACTATATTGGGCAAGGCATCATGTACAATAACTGGATTGCACCAATGGCATCCGTTCCAGGTGACATTATCCAAAACATTGTCGGTTTACTAATTGCGATTCCGGTATGTATCATGTTGAAAAAAACGCCTTATTTCAAAAGGAAGTTTTGATACGTAATAGGCGAGTATGGAGAGAACAAAAATGTTAAAAGCAATCTTTCATTTACCATCAAATGAAAGATTGCTTTTTTATAGAAGCGTCTGTTTACAGTTTACCCATGGAAAAATGTTTTCATTTCCAAGGTAGGAGTTTATTTTCAAGCCACTGAAGCAGTCGGTTAAACGTTAAACCAAGCAGTGACAAGACTAATACGCCTACCATAAGCTTCGTTGTAATCATTAAGTTCCCATAGTGTAAAACCATGGAACCGATCCCGTTTTGAGCTGCAATCATTTCTGCCGCTACTAGTAATAGAAGGGACGTTCCTGCCGCAAGCTTTAAGCCAGCAAAAATCATAGGTAATGCACCTGGCAAAATGACTTTTCGGATGACGTTAAAATGATTGGAGCCAAAGGTCACCGCGGCTTTTATCAGTATTTGATCAACGCTTTTAACACCTGAAAATGTGTTAATGACTACTGGGAAAAAGACCCCTAATGCAATAATCGTTACTTTTGACAATTCACCAATGCCCAACCAAAGGACGAAAAGTGGTAGCAGGGCAATCTTTGGAATCGGGTAGATGGCATAGACAACCGGCGTTCCGATTGCATCCGCCCATTTGGAGAAGCCTAAAATAAGCCCAACTAAAATACCGACAACTGATCCAATCAGATAGCCAACCCCTATCCGGTAAAGACTGGGACCAAGGTTTCGAGTAATTTCACCACTGATGAGCATATCCCATCCTGTCACGACAATAGCCGTCGGTGCAGGTAAGAAAAGTGGTGAAACGATTTTCGTGCTACAAATAACTTCCCATAAAACGAGCAAACCGATTAACCCTAGTACGGAAGCATATAACGGGACTTTTTTCTCAAGAAATGCGACACGATTCGTAATCATTTGTTTATGTACAGCCATCCCATTATCACTCCTTTAGTGCTTCGACAGCGTCATTACGAATGAGCTGCCAGATATCATCAGCATACCGTTCAAATTGTTCCCTATGCTGCTCTTCGCCTCTACCCATTTTCGGTAAATCAATATCGATAATACTTTTGATTCGGCCGGGGTGTCTGGACAAAACGATGACCCGATCAGCCAAATACACAGCTTCTTGAATATTGTGCGTCACGTAAAGTGTACTGAGCTGCGTGCGGTTCCAAATGGTTAACAGCTCTTCTTGCATCAATGTTCTTGTTTGGGCATCTAAAGCAGAAAACGGCTCATCCATTAGCAGTAAATCTGGCTCAACCGCAAGTGCCCTACCAATACCAACTCGTTGTTTCATGCCCCCAGACAATTGTTTTGGATAAGCATCTTTGAAATCCGTTAAACCAACCATATCGATATAAAAATCAGCCTTCTCTTTTAGCTCCTGTTTACTAACCTTCTTCTCCTCTAAACCGTAAATCACATTTTGGTACACCGTGCGCCAAGGGAGTAGGGCAATTTCTTGAAAAACAATCGCCAAATTCGGCTCCTTATCCATCATGCCTTCGAAATACACAGAACCACTTGAAGGTGACAAGAGTCCACCAACAATATTCAATAATGTTGATTTACCGCAGCCACTTGGCCCCACTAAAACAACAAATTCTTTTTCATTAATCGAGAAGTTAATATCTTCAAGTGCCGTCACTTCTTCTTTTTTCGCAGACGTGAATTTTTTACCTACATTTTCAATGACAATCTTCATTTACTTCACTTCCCTAATTGTTTCAATGCTTCTTCAAGTAAGTCTCCATTGACAATCTCCGTTGAATTAATTGAGCTCTCAATTAATTGCTGCTTAGCATACCAGTCAATTTGCGTTTGGATGTCTGAAGCAAGTAATTTCCCATCACGATCCATGTAAGGAAGTCCTTTTTTAATCAATTCCTCTTCTTGGTCCGTGTATTTTGCAATGATTTGTACAACCTCTTCATAGTTCTCGCCTGGCACAATTTCACCATCGACTTTGTTGAGCACAGCGTCATAGTAGTAGCGAGTCGCTTTTGCATAAGCTTTCAAGAACTTTGTCGCTGCGTCCGTATTAGCCGCAAAATCTTTCGAGAAAAAGATTCCCGACGTTTGATATTCGATTTCCTCTCCTACATGAGAAATCACTTTTCCATATCCTTCACTTACTACTCGAGAAACATTTGGTTCATTCAATAAAATGGCATCCACTTGCTTGCTCTGTAATGTTTCCATAAGGCCTGGAATACTATTTAGCGGAACGAGCTCCACATCATCCGTCGTTAAACCATGAACCTCCAACAGTCTACCCGCCATATAATGATAAGTTGACCCGGTTTGTGTAATCCCAATCTTTTTTCCCTTTAAGTCTTCGATGGCTGCTACAGCAGAGTCGTTCGGGACTAATACAGCTGAAGAAGAATAACCTTCCTGCTCTCTTCCTTTATCCGCAACGATGACTAACTCTTCTCCGCTAGCCACCATATTGTATAAGCTCGCCGTAATACCAGTCGCGCCCACTTGGACATCCCCACCTGCCGTTGCAACTGATATCGGTTGCGCCGCTTCAAACCATTTCGCTTTAGCATCTAGGCCTTCCTCTTCAAAGAACCCCTTTTCAAGTGCGATAAATAAAGGTGCGGAACTCGTCAATTTCAACATTCCAATTTCAACTGCTGTTTGTTCAGCGGATGTAGCATCTGTGTCTTTCCCACAGCCGGCTAGTCCAAATGCTAATAAAAGGACTGAAATAAGTGTAATGATCATTCTTTTTGTCATATCATGTTCCCCCTAATTTTTGATATAATTGCCACTACGAATGCGGCTGGATCTAGGTAAAATGGGTATAGAAAAAGCCCCTACCATCCCTTGGAAAGGGACGAAGGAGCTCTCCGCGTTACCACCCTAAATTGACGAACCGATTTTAGACCGCTCATCCACTTCATTAGCAATTGAGTAAATCAGATGGCGTACTTCATACATATTGTTGCCTGAATTCACACTTACCATTCAGTCTCTGGTTGCTGCTCACAATATGATTACTGGACCATCTCTCAACTATATTTAATTTTTTTAGTAGTTTTCATTATCTTTTGCGCAAAAGTAATTGTTTTGAATATTACTGATGTTCAAACTAGAAGTCAAGCTTTTTATTTTTATATTGCTACTTGCATACGAAGAAATTCGATTAAATCTCCATTCCTACCTCAGCAAAAGTAGCCATATATGCCATCATACTGACGGCTGCATCTATAATCGGAAACGCTAAAGCTGCTCCTGAACCTTCACCGAGGCACATGTCCATCGTTAACATCGGTTCGATTCCTAGCAGTTCATTGGCCAGTCGCGCGCCCGGTTCGAGGGAAGCGTGAGAAGCGATGAAATAGTCCTTCGCTTTCGGCTCAATGGCTATTGCGATTAAGGCAGCTACTGTAGAAATATAGCCATCTATAACGACAGGAATTCGATTGGCTGCAGCCCCAAGCATTACCCCTGCCATACCGCCAATTTCCAGCCCTCCAACCTTAGCAAGAACATCGATCCCATCAGTCGGCTTCGGCTTATTCAACTCAATAGCTTTTCGAATGACTGCTACTTTATGCTCAATTCCTCCTTCACCAACTCCCGCGCCTCTCCCCGTAATTTCCAAAAGATCACAATTGCCCAAAACTGACAAAATAGCGGTACTAGGCGTCGTATTCCCAATCCCCATCTCACCCGTTCCCAGCAAATTAGCGCCCTTTTTCGCTTCCTGATTGGCCATTTCAATCCCAACCTCTAGCGATTTAACCGCCTCTTCTCTTGTCATCGCAGGACCTTTCACCATATTATCTGTCCCATGTTTTATCTTTCTATTGAACACACCAGCATCCTCTGGAATGTCACCTTTAATCCCAATATCTACTGCAATCACTTTCGCCCCAGAAACCCGACTTATGGCACATACACCTGGTAATCCTTTTGCAAAAAGTAACGTTTGTGCCCATGTGATTTCTTGTGGATTACCGGAAATCCCTTCTTCATAAACGCCATGATCCGCCGCCATCGTAATAATCGTTTTCTGATCAACTACAGGATAAAGCTTCCCCGTAATTCCAGACAATTGAATAGCAATATCCTCTAATCTTCCTAAGCTTTTAGGTGGCTTAATCAAGCTATCTACCCGCTCTCTCGCCTTTTCCATCATTACTTCATCCAATCCTTCAATCCTTTGAATCGTTTCCTCTAACAGTCGCATTTTTCATTCTCCTTTTCAAAAAAATAAAAGCCTGCAGTTTATTTACATAGTAAATAAACTACAGACTTTTCCATCGTCTATAAATAATAAGCAAATAGGCAGGTCTCCTGGCTCAGGGTCATCGTTTTATTTACCTTCCCAGAATCACTTCCAGTGGCATTCCAAATAAAACATCCCTTTACAGTGGCGGGTCCGCTGAAGACTTTCACTTCATTCCCTATTCTCCCCTAAGGGCACCTACTGCTTTTATTTAACTTTCTATTACGTTTATCATATAGGAGAATGCTGACAAATTCAATTGAGAATGTAATGAGTGTTCTAATCATATTGAAAAATAGGAGTCATTCGAATAAACACGATTGAATGATATCCTTACCAGATGATTGTTCTTGTTAAAAGAAAAACAATCAGGCACCCAGGTCGCTTAAGCAACTTGGATGCCTGATCAATAAAACATTTTTATTCTTCGTCAAAAATAGCTACTAGGCGGCCTTTAACTTCATGATTTTTCAGCTTTTCAATACCTTTATCAACTTCTTCAAATGGAATTGTAATAAGGTTTGGACTCATTTTACCTGTAGCAAAGCAATCATACACACCTTTTAAGTCTTCTACTGATCCACCATTACTGCCCAAAAGTTTAATTTCTTTTGTAATCATTAAGTACGTATTAATCGTAGATTCCAATTTACCCATACCCACAATTACGACTGTTCCTTGTACTTTTACAGCTTCTAGTGAGTCAGAAGTTGTTTGTCCAAATCCAGCAAAGTCAACAATAACATCACATTCTGCTTCTTTCATATCTAGAATTGTGTCATAAACTTTAGTAGCTCCTAATTCTTCAGCAAGTTTTCGAGCCTCTGGAGAAACGTCTGTTGCATATACTTCGCAACCTTTAATGAGTGCCATTTGTAAGGCAAATTGACCAAGTCCACCGATACCAACAATGCCTAACTTCGTACCTTCTTTTGCTTGTCCAATACTAAACAGAGCACGATAAGCTGTGATTCCTGCATCTGTAGAGGCTGCACCTTCTACAAAGGAAACACCTTCAGGAATGATTACGCATTGATGTTCAGGTACACGGACTTTTTCCGCATAACCACCATCATAGTTGTACCCAGCAGTTATTTTAGTTGCTCGGTCCATTGGGTTAACCCCAACACGGTCCCCAACTTTAATATTTTCAACACCTTCACCCACTTCAATAACAATCCCTGCAAACTCATGCCCCATAATAACAGGACCATTCGGGAATAGTGGCATCCAACCTGGATCTTCTAATGCTGCAACGTCCGAATGACATAGACCAGCAGCTTTCACATCAATAACAACTTGACCTGGGATTGCTTTCGGATCTTCTTTTTCAATCAATTCTAGCGGTTTATTCGTACCTGAAAATAGCCAACCTTTCACAACTATCGCCTCCAAATTGTTTTTTCTTTATCATATAAAAAACTCATTACAACTAACTTGAATTTAAAGTATCTTACAAATAAAACTTTACTCCTCGCCCTACTACTTGTCAATAAACTAGGATCTTTGTCGAAAAGGTGTCACTATCTGCCTGTGAAGTGGTCTAAGCATATTGAAAAAATAGCGTCCACCCCAAAAGTCACTTTCTTTCATGCAACTGTCGGTGTAACTGCCATACTTGTTCTGCAAGCCTCGGCACCGGACCATCTACTTCTATATCTCGAATAACTTCTTGAATAGGTAAATTGCGAACACGAGATGCCGGGACGCCCATTTCTTGTAGCCACTCAGCTAGTTGGGCAGAAGAACTCGCATACACAATACGGCCTAATCCCACCCAACCATGAGCTGCCGCACACATCGGACAATGCTCCCCAGATGTATAGACCGTCGCTTGACGTCTTTCTAAAGGTGTCATATTTTCAGCAGCCCAACGTGCGATAGCGAATTCAGGATGTTGGGTATGATCTCCGCCTGAAACACGATTATGATCTTCTTTCAGCACATCCCCGCTAGCTGAAACAAGAATCGAACCAAATGGCTCGTCTCCTATATGTAACGCATCCTTTGCAAGTTCTAGACAACGCTCTAAATGCTTGATGTCCGTCTTATTAATCATTGGGGCATCGCTCCTTTTGGGTTATCATTATATAATTTTTATGGACTTCACCATTTTTGGTATCAAGTTCTACAGTAGCTCAGATTTTGAATCGAACTTGCTCGATTCACTCCTTTGATTGATACATCTATCATACCGGAGCTGCCTAGCGTTTTATATGCGTTATTTGATTAAAGGCTTATATTATAGAATCTAAAAGAGTTCAAATAAACAACTTCTAAAATAGAATTTCAGTAAAACCAGACTCTTACTGACTGTCCCCATTTTATAACATCTTCAATATAAAAATCCTTCCAACGACACATCATATTCCATAAAAATATTCTCAAACAGCGTCTTATCAATCAATTTACGTAGGACACCATCGAAATAGCCTGCGATATTGCGAATCTCTTTACGCTTTGTCGCTCGTACCGCAATATGAAGAGCTTGCATGGCCAATTGTTCAAATAAATCCCCTTCGTTCTCGTACATGCTGAATTTCATCATACGTAAGGACTGTGCACGATAAATCCCGAACAATTGGCGTGCAGAAGAACTGTTACCAATCGTTGTGGACAATAGATCTTTTATTCCGTAGTAGGTGCTGGAGTCGGCTCCGCAGGATACGTATCTGTAAGAGTATTGTTCTTAATGTTTTTAGATTCAAAAGAAAAAGCTTCAGTTTCAGATAAAGTAGCCTCGTCCATACTGTCACAAGGGTTGTCCGCCATTGCCGGCGTGGTCAAAGTCGACTGGTCATCGAAGGGTAAAATAGTGTAAATGTTAGCGCCAAGTCCGTTCATAACAGGTCGAATATAATGGATACGCTCGATGATGCCGAGCTTTTCTAGCTTACGAATCGCACGACGAACGGTTACGTTGGACTTGCTGATTTTCTCTGCCATCGTGTCATGCTTTAAATGGGCAGCACCGTATTTTACCGAGTAACGGCGAATCATATCCAGTACGGCGCGATCTGTTGAATTCATTTCGTTCCAATTTTTGATAACATGACGGCGTGCTGCCTCGTCCATATCCTGTGTATTTGCGAAGTGTGCGTTCTCTTTTAAGTATGTTGTCATGGTGGTCATTCCCCTTTATTTTTTATATAGAGGGAAATGAGGAAATCGGATACACCTTTGAAAATTAATTTTCACTCTTCGTAGGGGTAACTCGACTACCTTTTTGGCCAACTCAACTACCTATCTAACGAACTGAACTACCTTTCACGAAAACTCGACTACCTCGGGGAAACTGGACTACCTTTTTGGCAAACTCAACTACCTATCTAACGAACTGAACTACCTTTCGCGAAAACTCGACTACCTCGGGGAAACTGGACTACCTTTTTGGCAAACTCAACTACCTATCTAACGAACTGAAC
>NZ_JAWLIR010000012.1:0-7448 GCF_033485195.1 Sporosarcina beigongshangi | reverse complement strand
CGAAAACTCAACTACCTCGGGGAAACTGGACTACCTTTTCGGCCAACTCAACTACCTATTTAACAAACTGAACTACCTTTCGCGAAAACTCGACTACCTCGGGGAAACTGGACTACCTTTTCAGCGAACTCAACTACCTATTTAACATACTGAACTACCTTTCGCGAAAACTCGACTACCTCGGGGAACCTGGACTACCTTTTCGGCCAACTCAACTACCTATTTAACAAACTGAACTACCGTTCGCGAAAACTCAACTACCTCGGGGAAATTTTGAGTTTAAATGTAAAGGTTCCAACTCATCCACAGTACGGAAATTTTATAATTTTATAATTTCTTAAACAATGAAAATCCTTCTCTGACAGCAAGGATTAAAAAAAGCGAACACCCCTTATCTATCGGGGGGTTCGCCACTTTGTTTATCGTTGCATGGAAGCACTCATGCGAGCCATGTTTGCGATTGTACCGCCATCCACTAAAATATCGATACCTGTTACATAAGATGCTGCGTCACTTGTCAAGAAGCCTACAACTGAAGCGATTTCTTCTGCTTCGCCTTCACGACGTAATGGTGTATGCGCAAGTAATACGGCCATCATATCGCTTTCTTCTTTTTCAGCACGGCCCATAGCTGTGTTGATTGTTCCTGGCGAGATGGATGCAATACGAGCACCTTTTTCACCCCATGCCCAGGCACGATCTTTTACCATTTCGATAACAGCGATTTTTGATAATGGATATGAACCAGCGTTTGTACCTTTAGTCGCTACTTCCATTGCTTCCATGAAACCATCAGCTAATGGATTTTTTAATACTTCGCGTAATTCTGGTGGAGCTGGTACCATATGTGCACTCATCGAAGAGATACAAACCGCTACTGAACCAGGCGTGGCAATTTGTATAAATTCATCTAGAATAATCGCTGTACCCACAGCATTTACATTCATAATTGTTTTCCAATCAGCCATTGTTGGAGAAAGACCTGCAGTGTGAATAATCCCTGCAAACTCGCCCATAGAAGCTGCTTTTTCTGCTAAAGCTTTAACGGCGGCACGATCTGACACATCACAAGTTGCATATTCCACAGTTTCAATGCCCTTCGCTTTTAATTCTGCGGCAGTGGCTACTAAACGCTCTTCGTTCATATCCGCTAATAATAGCGCACCTTGTTTTCCTAAAATTTCGGCAGATGCTTTACCCATTCCGCCTGTACCACCTGTAATCACATACACTTTTGTCATTTGAATTTCCCCCTATACAACAATTTAAGTCCAATTTAATTGTATACCGCCCATCACTGGCACCTCAAACAACAAAGTGTAGTAAAGTGTCTATATGGGGGTGGGTTATATGAAAAAGAGAGTGTTAACAGAAAGCTTAACGATTCAACAATATATAATTGTGGCATTTCAAGAATTACTGAGTGAGCTGCCATTTGAAAAAATTACTGTTCAATTAATTGCCAAGCGTGCAGGCGTCAATCGCTCTACGTTTTATTTACATTTTAAAGACAAAAATGATTTGTTAGATGAAATAACCGAACAATTATTATTGGAGTTCGTTTCATATTATCAGGTCAAGTCTATAGAAGTAGACGAAGAAATCGGTACTGCAATTGCCCGTGTTCCGCTCCAAATTTGTGAACATATTCATCAAAACTCAGATTTTTATAAAGGAAGAATCCGAGATCGAGCATTTATAACCCGTCTATATGAGCTTTTATACGAAACGCTTCAAGTAACTTTTAAAAATGAAGCACTTTCCTCCTTTACTGCATTCGGAACAATCGGGTACTTAACGAAATGGATTGAGGAAGATTGTCAGATGTCGGTTAAGGAAACGGCTGGGGGGTTAACGAGCATTGGGGAGATGGCTTATCGAGTGAATGGAGTATAGAGATTATCACAGGCAAAGTTTGTTTGTAATCAGAAACGGTGGGTACACTAAGCAAAAAAGATGGGCTTGGAGGATGACATCTATATGAAGTACGTTGGCACTTTTTATTCCATTGACACGGTATTATACAAAATTACACAACTGAAAACACAAGGGTATGCAGAACAGGATGTAGTTGCCATTTCAAATGTTGAGGACAACCTTTCTATGCTGCAAGGGCAAACCGAAATTGGACTTCAGGATGCGACCGGTGGTAAATGGCATGAAAAATTCGAGCCATTTCCGGGTGGAAAAGATCAAATAGTAGACACTCTTTCTGACATGGGACTTTCAGAACAACAGGCAAGAACTTACTACAACGAAATGCATGGCGGTGGAACTGCATTGTTTGTGAAGGAACCACCTCGAAACCATAATGAAGTGCATGTGAAAATGGATAGTAGTGCAGAACTGGGATCAAGCGGGGAACTTTTGGACAATCAAGATGAACAACAGCAAATACTTCATAACGATAACACAGTTCCACGCATTCAAACGGAGAATTTATAGGGAATAAAAAGCACACCAAACTATCATTCAATTTAGAAGTGGGACGAAAGGATAGGTTCCTCGTCCCACTGCAATTACTTATTTGATTCCTCCATAGTTAAATAAAATCCTTCCAAAGCAAGGCAGTAAACCTGTTCATATCGGTCTACTTCCCTTCGTGTAATTGCCGATGTAACTGCCTTACTTGTTCTGCTAGTCTTGGAACCGGACCATCTACTTCAATATCTCGAATTACTTCTTGAATCGGCAAATTACGAACCCGGGATGTAGGGACTCCCATTTCTTGTAGCCACCCCGCGAGTTGGTTTGAAGTTTATTTAAATCGATTAATTGAAAAAGGAGATATATTTTTTTCAGTCTTCCCTAAAATAATCAATTCACTTAAGATTTGTCCAACTACACTACTAAATTTAAAGCCATGGCCTGAGAAGCCAGATGCAATGGCCACATTTGAATAGGTAGGATGCAAATCAATAATGAAATCTTCATCAGGAGTAAGTGTATACATACAGGCTTTACCGTACTTCAATTGCTGTATAGATGGCATATAGCTATGTACAAATTGTCTTAAATCTGTCGCGTCTTCCTCTAGTTCGCTAAATTCCCGCATGACTTCATCTGGATTGATTGTCTCTCCACCATCATGTCTGCCTACTTTTAGACCAGCACCATCAATGCTTGGAAAACCATAATATTGTCCTTGAGATGTCTCAAACGCAAAGGCTGGAAATTGCTTATAATTATACAAATCTTCATTGGCATTAAACCAAGCAAATGTTTTTCTCACTGGGTTTAGAGGAAGATTTAAATCTAATGTAGAAAGGAGATTCCCTGACCACGCTCCTGCTGAAACTACCAACGCATCAGCGCTAAAAGTTTGAGCCTCGGTTTTGACGGTTACTCTTTCATTATGCACTACTAATTCTTTCACTTTGCTATTGGTTAAGATGGTAGCTCCGTGTTGCTCTGCAAGCTCTCGATAAGCTCCAATGCATTCTCCACATTTTAGTACGCCTGATGTTGGTTCAAAGCACCCTATGTAATTGTCCGGTAAATTGATGCCTGGCCATCGCTTATTCACTTCACTTGAATCCAAAATCTCCAGTGGCAGTGAATGAGTTTTTGCACTTGAGATGATGTTCTCGATAAAATCTGTTTTTTCATAGCCTACGTTTAGAACCCCGGTTTGGATAAACAATTGTTTTCCCGTCACCTTCTCTAAGTCGTCCCACAATTCTTGAGCTTCGAGCGCCAATGGAACGTATTCCTCACCTTCACCATACGCATGCCGAATAATTCTCGTATCTCCGTGATGACTCCCTTTGTCATGAGGCGGGTTAAAGGAATCCAATAATAATGTTCTTTTGCCGCTCTTTGATAAAAAATAGCCAGCCGCCATCCCCATCGAACCAGCGCCAATTACAATTACATCATAATGCACAGTACGTTTCCTCCCTCGCAAATAAATACGCTAAAACTAAAGTTTTAAATATTGGCTACTATTTTCTTATTTTACCACTTAACCGCCTTCCCTAACGCACAAATATTAATACCTGTCTTTTATAACATCGGCTCCTAAACATGCAGAAACCTCCTAATTCACATGTGATTAGAAGGTCTAATAACCAAGATATACAGTAATTAAAGATAATCCGGAATTCAATGAGAAGCCTTCATTAAAAAGCAAGATTTTATCATTATGTTTCTGAATGTAATAATTAATATCGAACAAGGTTATATCGTTTAGATTATTCAATAAAGATGATAAAAAAGTAATGCGACGCAGATTTATAGCACTTTAACGATTCATTTTACATAAGGGATAAACTGGATTATTACGGCAGAACTAATCGAATAGCCCCTCTTTCGCATCCTTGTCCAACAAAAATACAGTACTAAAGGATACTTTCTCCATTGTTACAAAGGTTAATATATCCATGAAAACTTGTTATTTGATTGTTACTCTCCTGATATTTTCTTTTGTTATTGTAGTTAACATGCGGTTGGGGCACTCCTAAATTATTCGCTTGAAAAAACTTCATAACGAATTTTTATAACCGACCCTGTCCTGCATATGAAGGAGGGAGATGTACATTAACAATTGAATAAGAAAAAGTGTTATTTCAATTCCTATTTTAGTAGTCGAGATTTAAAAATTTCGGAAAAATGAAGGGAGTTTGATGAATCTTGGTTAAAGAGACGAATCAAAAAGAGAAGAACACGAACAAGAAGATTTTGCCTTTTGTAATGTCAACTTCAATGCTAACAGCTGCTATTTTCGGCGCAGGTGGCTCAGCTTTAGCAGCTGAAAAGGGCGAGGTGACAGATTTTAAGAATCACGGTGCAGAAGTTTCATCTTTTGCAACAAGCATTCCGGGTTCACCTGAAAAAGGGAAAATAATGCGTGCAATTGCAAACAAAAATTTGCAGGACGTAGCTCCTAATGAAGATGATTCGGATGATCCTATGGATGAAGACGAAACAACAGATGTACCTCTTGATGAAGATGAAGCAACAGATGAGCCTGTTGATGAAGACGAAGCAACAGATCTACCTGTTATTGAAGATGAAGCAACGGATCTACCTGTTGATGAAGACGAAGTAACAGATGCACCTATTATTGAAGATGAAGCAACGGATGAGCCTGTTGATGAAGACGTTGCAACAGATGCACCTGTTATTGAAGATGAAGCAACGGATGCACCTGTTATTGAAGATGAAGCAACAGATCTACCTGTTGATGAAGATGAAGCAACAGATCTGCCTGTTGATGAAGACGAAGCAACGGATGCACCTGTTATTGAAGATGAAGCAACAGATCTACCTGTTGATGAAGACGAAGCAACGGATGCACCTGTTATTGAAGATGAAGCAACAGATCTGCCTGTTGAAGAAGATGAAGCGGCCGATGTACCTGTAATTGAAGAAGAAACAGCAGACGAAACTGTGGTTGAAGAAGAGCCTGCAGAGGAGCCAGCTGGTGAAGATGAGTCTACTGATGAAACAGAAAAGCCAGCTGACGAAATTATCCATGAGGATACTACGTCACCTGACCAATCTACTGATAGCACTATTATAACAGAGGAACAAGTAAATGAATATAGATCTGTCATACAAAATTATGGAAGTTTAATTGAATACTATAATTTCATTATCCAAGATCATCTTGGTATGACCTTGCCAGTTGAGGATGGAAATGAATCGGAAGAGCCCGCTGTTGGCGACGACGTTGCGGAAGTTCCTGCTGACGGTGAAGATGTAACCGAAGAACCGGCTGTTGGTGACGATGTTGCAGAGGTTCCTACTGACGCTGAAGATATAACTGAGGAACCGGCAGTTGATGACGATGTTGCGGAGGTGCCTACTGACGCTGAAGATATAACTGAGGAACCGGCAGTTGATGACGATGTTGCGGAGGTGCCTACTGACGCTGAAGATATAACTGAGGAACCGGCAGTTGATGACGATGTTGCGGAGGTGCCTACTGACGCTGAAGATGTAACTGAGGAACCGGCTGTTGATGACGATGTTGCGGAGGTTCCTACTGACGCTGAAGATGTAACTGAAGAACCGACTGTTGGTGACGATGTTGCAGAAGTTCCTGCTGACGCTGAAGATGTAACTGAAGAACCGGCTGTTGGTGACGATGTTGCAGAAGTTCCTGCTGACGCTGAAGATGTAACTGAAGAACCGGCTGTTGGTAACGACACTGCGGAAGAACCTGTTAAAGAAGTTGTTCAAACAACGGTTTGGGATAAGCTAGTTGGTTATTACCAACAAGTTGTTACAGCTTACAATTCTTTATTTAGTTTGTTAAAAAAATAAAATAACATTAAAAAATAAAATTGAATAGATAATTTTTTAGCGGGAAGTGATACCCTTCCTTGCCTGAACCGTATGGTCTACGGTTGAATAAATTTTTGAGCCCTTGAAAACTTCAGTAGGAGTTTTCAAGGGCTCTATATATGGTACCTGATTCTAATATAATTGTAGTGTGCCTACTGAATGGCGCTGTGCACAAGCACTTAAGAGTTTTAATTTCGAGTACACGGTTCTAAAACAATTCCGAATTCAATTAGAACTTAATACATTTCACTAAGTATGTAGGTACGAAAAAAGAGATATTGCCCAAGAGTTCAACTCGTGTTCAATATCCCTTTCCTTCAAAACCGTCGAAACGACTGCATTTACACCATATATTACTATGGAAGAGGCAGGAGTCGAACCTACCAACTCACGAAAGACTATAATAGCAATGTTATGAAGGGTTTGCCGATAGAATTAAAAATGAATGACTACGTTTGATAAAAATTAAGTGCGAGGGCAATTCTATTTCTTCTCAAATTCTTTTAACTTGATACTATACTTGTATCAATATTTCCGCATGCAATCTAAGTTTGACTATGAATGACCGTGGCTTTCTCTTTCAAAGCATGGGCCTTCGTTACTCGATTGGCCTAGTTTCTCCGACGCTCTAGTTCCTTCTGAACCATTTCAAGCATGGCAGATCGGAGCTTGCGCTCGTAGGGATCAGTTTCAGATTCCGGCTTGGCGAGATAGTCCTCGTTATACTTGATTTCAAGATAGAGGATATCAGTTGTCTCCATAACGGTATGGCGTTTGGACTTCTCTACTTCTGCCGCGATTTTTCCCAATTCATAATCAGCTGGGTCTCGCTGGGCGATTTCCGAAAGGATCACCTTTATTGATTTCGAGTCGCGGGCCTCTTCATTGTTCAGCCGTGTAAGTCGCTCATACAACTGCTTATTGGTGAGTTTTTTGACCTTAGCTTCACTGTACCTCGAAAATAATTTCATCATTTTTCTCCTTTAAGTAAAGGTTAGCTTAATTTTCCATTCAATAGTTCGTAATAAATTAAACGGTATTTGTATATTGCAACATAAAGCAGGTGCAACATTTCGTGTGAATTAGAAGGGGGCTCTCATTTAGATGTCTATTAATATATGACATTTTACCATAATGAATATTGCGGATGAATTGAG
>NZ_JAWLIR010000011.1:0-64045 GCF_033485195.1 Sporosarcina beigongshangi | reverse complement strand
AAAAAGGTATGAAAAAGAAATAATTCAATAAAAACGACCAGCTTATGAGAAATTTCATCATAAGCTGGTCGTTTGTTGTTCCGCTCACTATTCTTCATTGTGAAAAACCAAAACGACCTAAAAATTCCTGAACCGTCAATTCATATTGGTAGGGGTTATCATTATAAGATTTGGCGTGAGCCCCTTTTTGGAATAATTTCAGCATTTTATCGCCAATCTTTGCCTCATATAATTCTTCGGTCATATAAGGCAGGATGAAATCATCCTCCATGCTGTGAATGAACAGCACAGGGATTGTAATATTTTTAACGACCTCACGTGGCGAAACCAAATTCGTCGAATAACCATCGCGCATTTTCAAAAATAAATTACCGATCCGGATAACCATCGCAGTCCGAAGTGGTGTTTCCAGCCGCAACACATGAAGAATTTGTTCGGTGAAATCGGAAAATGGGCAGTCGGCCACAAGAAAGTTTGCTTCATCCTCATAAGTACCTGCATACAAAATAGCTGTAGCGGCGCCCATCGACTCTCCGTGAATACCGAGCAACGCACGTTTGCCAATTCGTTCGCGCACCGCTTGGACAATTGCACGCAAATCACTTTTCTCATAATAACCAAAACTCGTCGTTTTACCACCTGAATCCCCATGCCGTCGATGATCGAACACGACAGAATTGAAGCCAAGTCGTTCGAAGAGACGAGCGTATTTCATCGAATTGATTTTATTTTCGGTGACACCATGGCAAATGATAACGGTTCTTGTCGTCTCTAACGGTTTTAAAAAGACTGCTTTTAAACGATAACCATTCGGAGATTCAATCCACATATCATCCTTGCGCACCGTCTCATACCAATATTCATCAAAACGTCTCGACAAAATCTCACGTCTCATAATCAAATCGGGATTCTTCGGCTTTAAAAACATCATTTTGTTCGTTAGAAGAATGCCGAAAATAGTTATTAACGTCGTGAAAATACCCGAAAGTATACCGGTGATATATAGAGCACGCCGTCTCATCGTCATTCACCCCTTATAATTGCCCGTTTTCAAATAATCTGTACATCGCAGTATCAATGGGCCTTGATATATACGGTGCAATCATTTGGACAGCCTGACAAACCTTTTTCACGTCAACGCCCGTTGTTATACCAAGTGTGTCGAGCATATGAACAACATCCTCCGTTGCAACATTCCCTGTCGCACCAGGTGCAAATGGGCAGCCACCGAGACCGCCAGCAGATGTGTCAAAACGGTCAACGCCTGCCTGTAGCGCAGCAAAAATATTAGCAATTGCCATTTTACGCGTATCATGAAAATGCGCAGTCAAGCGCATATCGGGTAGTTCTTTCTTCAACATGCTGAACAGGTTATAACTTTCTTGTGGATTGGCCATGCCAATTGTATCCGCCACACTTAATTCATCAACCCCAAAAGCTGCAAACCGCTGACATAAGGCGAGCGTGTCTTTAGGATCTATCTTTCCCTCATAGGGACAATAAAATGCAGTAGAAATGCAGGCACGAACAAAAATACCCGCAGTTTTTAAATGAGCAATGACGGGTTCAAGCGCTTCCATACTTTCATCCGTCGAACGGTTAATATTTTTTTTGTTAAATGAATTACTGACCCCTACAAACACAGCTACACTTTGCACATCTGCTTCAAGTGCTAGCTCGACGCCCTTTGCATTGGGCGTCAAGACGAATTGTCGCCCGACCTGCGGCGTGCTAGAAATAATATCCCTGGCATCCGCCATTTGCGGCACCCACTTCGGCGATACGAATGAAGTTAACTCCATTTCCGCAATGCCTGCCCCCTGAAGTGCCTGAATAAATGCAAGCTTCTGCTCTGTATCGACATATTTCTTTTCATTTTGAAGTCCATCCCGTGGACCGACCTCGATAATCGTCACATTGTTTGGTAAAATGAACATAACATCCCTCCTCTAGTATATTGTACTGAAGGGATGCATATACAGGCAACGTTATTAAGAGAATGGGGGAAAAATAATGTCAACAGAAGTTGTGATTGTAAGTGCAGTTCGAACTGCAATCGGTTCATTTTTAGGTTCATTGAAAGATGTAGCAGCCACGGATCTTGGGGCTACAGTCATTCAAGAGGCCTTACAACGCGCTGGAGTAGCACCTGACAGTGTCGATGAAGTCATCATGGGGAATGTACTTCAAGCAGGGCTTGGTCAAAATCCAGCGCGTCAAGCAGCCATTAAAGCAGGATTATCTGAAGCTGTTCCAGCTTTAACGATTAACAAAGTGTGTGGCTCGGGGTTAAAGGCTGTCCACTTAGCACGTCAAGCCATTATCGCGGGGGATGCGGACATTATTGTAGCAGGCGGTATGGAGAATATGAGTCAAGCGCCGTACTTGTTAAAGAATGGACGAGAGGGCTTTAAAATGGGTGACCAGAAAATCATCGACAGTATGATAACAGATGGTCTATGGTGTGCATTTAATGATTATCATATGGGAATTACAGCTGAAAATCTTTGCGATCGTTATGCCATCACACGCGAAGAACAAGATGCATTTTCTGCACAGTCACAGCAGAAAGCAGCGACTGCCATTGAAGCGGGCGTTTTTGTAGATGAAATTGTGCCGATTGCTATTCCACAACGCAAAGGCGAGCCAATCATTTTTGATACGGATGAATACGTCAAAGCAGGAACAACGGCGGATAAGTTAGGAAAATTGCGTCCAGCCTTCAAAAAAGATGGTAGTGTTACGGCTGGAAATGCTTCGGGCATTAATGACGGCGCGGCAGCACTGGTCATCATGTCAAAGGCGAAGGCTGATGAGCTAGGGCTAACGCCACTCGCAACGATCGCAGCAAATGGCAATGCAGGTGTCGATCCTGCTGTCATGGGCATCGGTCCTGTACAAGCTGTTAAAAAGGCGCTTAGCAAAGCCAATTTACAATTAGCCGACATTGATTTGATTGAAGCGAACGAAGCTTTCGCAGCACAATCGATTGCTATCGATAAGGAACTTGGATTTGATCAAGAAAAACTGAACGTCAATGGCGGTGCAATCGCACTCGGCCATCCCATTGGCGCAAGTGGGGCACGGATTCTCGTTACACTCCTCCATGAAATGCAGCGTCGTGACGCCAAATCTGGACTCGCAACATTATGCATTGGCGGAGGGCAGGGCGTCGCCACGATCGTTACGCGACCATGAATAAAGGCAGGTGAAGGAAATGGCTAAAAAACGCAAACAAATAGCACCAGCACGTCCTAAGAAAGTAGAGAATGAGGGCTTAACACTTTCTGACGCACTTGACGATGACGTTTTAGCGAAATTGAAGGCAGCTAAACAACAATTGTCTGCTGTTGAGCAAGCGAAGGAAGAACAGCGCCAAGAGCAGATTCGTCAAGAACGCAAAGAACGTGAGAAGAATAAGAGTTTCGAAGAACTGCTCGATGAATACGGATTTGGTGGCTCGAAGTTTTAAAGGAGAAAGCACTGACTATAATGGTCGGTGCTTTTTTATTGGCGGAATTGGTGCAACTGTAAGTGCGATGTTAGACTGTCACATACAATAAAACGCTAGTCTACTCATGGATTAGCGTTTTATTTCATTTCTTCGTCATCTGCTCTTGTGCCATACGAATCATTTCTTTCACCATGCTACCGCCAATAGGACCACCAATTTTCCCTGCTTCTTCAGATGTAAGTTTGCCATTATAGCCGTTAGTTAGTGGAATACCAAGTTCGTCGGCAATTTCGTATTTCACGTTTCCTGGATCCGCTGTGTTCACCTTGTACCCCTGCGCTTTCATGACATCGATCTTCAATTGATCTAACGCTTTACGTGCTTCTGGAACAAGGATTTTATTATTATTCGCCATCTTTTTCCCTCCTTAACAACGTAGTGTCTCCTAAAGTTGAGTATTCATTCTACTGTTTATTTTAGAAAAGATTTATTAATAAAATTATTTACTTACAAGTCCTTATTTGGTTAAATCAAGGACTATATAATATATGTATTTCAATGTAAGCGCTTAACAATACAAAGTATTCAAAATTGTATTGACTATCAATTTGAGACCGTGTAATCTTATAAAAAATTAAGAATTTTGTATAATTTTTATACGAAGTGAAAAGGGGAAAAGAATCATGAACAAATTGAAAAAAATCGCAGTTATCCTGTTCAGTGCTGTATTACTTCTTGCAGCTTGTGCTGGCGAGGATAACAATGAGTCAATAGGCAATGAGGACGGCGGTAAGAAATATAAAGTAGGGGTCACGCAAATCGTAGAACATCCTTCATTGAATGCCGCTTTTGAAGGTTTTAAACAGGCATTAGAAGATGCGGGTCTTGACGTAGAATATCAAGTACAGAATGCCCAAAATGATAACAGTGCAAATACGACAATTGCGACGAACCTTGTGAATTCTGGTGTCGATTTAATTTTTGCGAATTCAACATCAAGTGTACAGGCTGTTGCAAGTGAGACACAAGAAATTCCAATCGTCTTCACATCTGTAACAGACGCTGTCGGTGCGCAATTGGTTGATTCATTAGAAAATCCGGGAGGGAATGTAACAGGCACGATCGATTTACATCCTGATGTTATTCCGTTAACGATGAAGTTCTTGAAAGAGCAATTAGAGGCAAAAAATATCGGTGTAGTCTTTAACGCAGGAGAACAAAATGCGCGCGTTCAGATAGACAAGGTGAAAGAGCTAGCAAAAGAAATGGATTTGAACATTATCGAAGCGTCTGTTGTCACATCGGCGGATGTTAAACAAGCTGTCGACTCGTTAATTGGAAAAGTGGATTCTTTGTACATCATTAAAGACAATACCGTTGTTTCCGCACTTGAATCTGTCACATCTGCTGCGTTTGATAATCAATTGCCGATGATGGTTGGTGAACTAGACTCCGTCAAACGAGGTGGTTTAGCGGCGTATGGCTTTAGTTACCACGATCTCGGTTATGAAACGGGTCAAATGGCTGTCAAGATTTTAACAGGGGAAAGCAAGCCCGCTGAATTACCGGTTCAAGTGACGAAAAACTTGAAATTTGTTGTGAATGAAGAAACGGCATCTGCAATTGGGCTTGACATTAAAGAGGAATGGCAAGCTGAAATTAGTGAATAACAAGGAAAAGCATGGCCCCCGGGGACCATGCTTTTTCTATCCCTCTGCAAAAGGGAATCGCACTCGGAAAATTTGATAGTTTTTTTCAATTACACAAACTGTTCTTCCTGACGATCATTTACCCAAGACTCGTCTGTGCAGTTTGATTCGGCCGATTCAATTTGGAATGTCACATGTTATTGAATGTGGCTTTCTTTTTGTAATCAGGCATCAATTTGCACTTCCACAAAAAACTTTCCTTCTACTGCATAGCTCACACTTTAGTGAATGGAACTTAGGTCTTTCAGTTCCTGACGAGTGTATCTAATCCTCAGTAAAGCAAATTTTCCGCCTAGGCTGTGCAGTTCATCGTAGGAAATCATTGTAGGTTGCTCGTCTACAATACCATTCTTCCTAGTCGTTCCGCCTTGTAATCTTTGTATACCCGGCTTCTAGAAAGCTAAACCATTCTAAACAATCTTTTTTTTAAAAAAGGTGTTTAACTGATTAGTTAACATACAGACTAAGAAAATCATCCATCCGCACCTTATATTCATCCTGCGCCAAAGCAAAAGACTCCCCATGATTCGCATCTGGGACAAGAAAAAGCTCGGCGTCACTTTCGGTATGTCGATACAATTCCTTTGTCAATTTTGTCGGAACGAATGTATCGCCTTCTCCATGGATATACAAAACAGGAACATTCGACTTTTCCACAGCTTTTAGTGCACTTGCTTCTCTAAATGAATAACCAGCTCTGATTTTCGTTAACAAACTAGTACTATCTAGTAAAGGAAATGCCGGTAGATAAAACATCCGATTCATTTGATACGCAAATAATTGATAGACGGACATATACGGACTGTCCGCAATAATGGCCTTCACCTGATGGGGAAGCTCATCTTCTCCGCTAGCCATTAAAACAGTAGCGGCACCCATTGATAAACCGTGGTAGACCACTTTACTATCGGGTCCAAGCTTCTTCACTAAAGTTTGCGTCCAATCAATTAAATCAAGACGATCAGGCCAACCGAACCCATAATAATTTCCCTCACTCTTGCCATGTCCACGAGCATCTGGCATGAAAATGTTATAGCCCAAATCATGATGGTAATACTGTCCGAATAACCCCATTTGTTTCGCATGACCCAAATAGCCATGTGTTAAAACGACTAATTTATCCGTTGGTACTGCTGCTGGTAGGTAATAGCCTGACAGTTTTAAGCCGTCACGCGATGTTAACGTAAGCTGTTCAAATTGTTGGGCGTTGACCCAATCTATCCATTCGCCGTTCAGAAAAAGTTCCATCGTTTGATCTGACACTTCTAAATCTGCGTTGTTCTGTAAGAAATCTTTCGGTCCTCGCTTGATGGCTAACTCATAGAAAAAGAAGCTACCGATGATTTGGATCACTAAGAAGACAGTAGCAAAAAGAACAAGTAGTCTCTTCCAATTGATTCGAATTTTACTCATACTCCCTTACTTCCGATCTTTTAGCATACATGATGCTTATAGCTATTATAATAGAAAAACAGAGGCATATGAAAGAAATCATTACGATTACATGAAATTACCAAACACTTTATCACTATGTGGAGGATACCAGTGTAAACTTAGCCCTAAGAATGAACAAAAAAGAAACAGACCAAATTAGCGTTTAAAGCTAAGGTCTGCTTTTTTATTACATGAAAACATCTTGTTTAGAAGTCTGATTAATTCTCTGTTTCTTAGATTTTCTAAAATAAAGCAATTCATATATACAAGGGATAACAATTAGAGTGAGCAGGGTTGCCATGGCTAATCCACCGATAACAACAATCGCGAGACTTTGTGATACTAAGCTTCCTGTTTCTGCTTGTTTCACTAATAATGGAAGCATCGCACAGATCGTTGCGATTGCAGTCATGAAGATTGGCCTCATTCTTGTTGCGGCTGCTTCAACAAGTGCATCACGAATAATCATTTTTTGTTCATTTTGTTTTACTCGATCTAAGAGGACAATTGCATTTGTTACGACGATACCAATTAGCATTAATGCTCCTAGAAGTGCCGTGATATCAACTGGTATTCCACTGATAAGAATTCCTAAAATGGCTCCTATCGCAGCTAGTGGTAGAGAGCAAAGAATAGCGATTGGCGCTTTGATGGACTTAAATGTGATAACCATTATTAAAAATACAATCCCAATGGAAACAAGCATAATGAGAAATAAATCTGTAAAATCATCTGCTTGTTGGCTACTTGATCCACCAACTAGAGCCTCGACATTTTCCGGAAGTTCTATGCCTTTCTTGTCATTGTTATCGCCGAAAATTTCTAGATTTACTGCACTCGAAATTTCCGACAGCTTGGTTGGATCAACTGACGCTGTTACTCGAAGGTAGGCATCCCCATCTTTATGGAACTGGTTAGTTGAACGCTCTTCACTTTGTAACTTAGCAATGGATGATACAGGGACAAGCCCCATATCAGTCATAACTGGAATGTTTTCTAGGTCTTTAGGAGTTTCTGTATCCAGAAGAGGTTCTAAGAATACAGTTTTTTGCTTATCGTATAAGCTGATTGTTCCAATTGGTGTTTTATTTAACATGACCCCTAACTGCTGCGCAATTTGTTCTGTGTTTCCTTTTGTTGGATCGACAACGAGGGAGTATACGGTTTTCTTTTCATCTTGATTGGTCGTAACTTCCTCTACGCCTTGCAGCTTCTGTACTTTTTCTTTTATAGTTGTTGCCACTTCTTCTAAATCTGCTAAATTTTCACCGACTACATCAATGGTAATATTCGTACTTGCCCCTCCCATCATAAAGGAAGCAGTAGTTACCTCTAAGAGGGCATCAGGATATTGATCTTTTTTCTTTTCCATTTCTTTTACGATGTGTTCTGTATCCTTTTTATCCTCTAATAAAATACTGAAGGTTGCTTCTGTAGGTGATCCAACCCATCCATATTGTGCCGCTTCAGCTGGAGAACCTACTTGTGAAAACACATGTTTTACTTCATCCATTTTTTGAATAGATGACTCCAGTTCCATTGTCTTTTCCTTCACTTTTTCAAGTGGTGTATCATTGGGGTAACTTAGCGTGGTCAAGACATAGTCTGCAGAGGAGCTATCAACTGCACCTTTTGGGATGACAAAGTAAGTACCAATGGATCCGATAAACAGGATGATGGAAATGGAGAAGACCATCCATTTATGGTTTAAGGACCATATAACTATTTTTGGAAAACGTACAGCTGGCTTATGTTCAGGCAACTTTGCATGCTGCAATAATCCCGCACTCATTACCGGAACAACTGTCAAAGCGACGAGTAAAGATGCGAGCAAAGAATAGGTAACCGTTAATGCGAATGGTAAAAGGAATTCTTGAAGCCCACCATTTAATAAGCTCATCGGTAAGAAAACAGCTACTGTTGTTAATGTGGAAGCAGTAATAGCAACTCCTACTTGCTTCGTTGCATCAATAATCATTTGGACGGAGAATTTCTCTGTTTGCATTTTCCGGAAAATATTTTCAATGACGACAATACTGTCGTCCACTAGTCGCCCAACTGCAACAGCGACACCACCAAGTGTTAAAATATTCAATGTCACACCAGACCACGACAGTAGAAATAGTGTGAAGCAAAGGGATAAAGGAATCGAAACAATGGTAATAAATGTAGAACGGATATTTCGTAGGAAGAGCATAATGACAATCGTTGCAAATAGTGCACCAAGGAGTACTTCCTTTATCATCGTATGAACAGAATTTTGTACTAAATCAGTAGAGGATATATAAATAACAGATTCTTGCTGATTATACTTTTCATTGATTTCTTTTGTGACTTTTTCAATTTCTTTGCTAATCGTCACTGCATTGGATTGACTGTCTTTAGTGATACTAATATCTAAACTATCCTTACCATTGAAACGGCTAATGAAATTCGCATCTTTTGTTTCTTCAATCGTTGCAATATCTGCTAGCGTTACATCAGGTGTAATCGTTAAACCTTTCAATTTTTCGATGCTTGTTAAATCACCAATTACTTTAATATTGCTTGTTTTTCCATCAATAATCTTTTCACCAACAGCTACAGCAGTGTTTTGACCATGAAGAATCCCTATAACCGCTTGAAGAGGAATTTGATTTTCAGCTAATTTTTCATCATCAATCTTGACGGAAATAATGGAATCAGTAATCCCGTATACATCTACTTTGGAAACTCCTTTGATTTCTTGATAGAGAGATGGAAGTTTTTCACGTGCAAAATCCATATTTTCGGTAGTCAAACCTTCAGTAAAACTGACGGCAATGTTAGCAATTGGAATCATAGAAGTATTTAGCTGTGAGATTGTTGGCTTGGAGAGATAGAGAGGCAAAGTTATATTGCTTAACGCTTCTTGTACGTCTTGTTTGGCTTGTTTCATATCAGTTCCTGCCTCGAAGAACAGATCCACTTTTGAAAATCCATCTCCAGTTGTAGAATAGACGGATGTTTTTCCATTTAAGCCTGTAATTGCTCTTTCAATCGGAATGGTTACTTCGGATTCCATTGTTTTGGAGTCAGTTCCCTGACCCATGGAAATAATAGTGACTTGCGGATTATCGGCAGATGGTAAAAACTCCATAGGTAGTCTAAAATAACTGACAACGCCTATTACTAATATTAAAATAGTTAATACAGCGACAGCGGCCTTGTTACCAAAAGCCCATTTGGTAAATGTAGACATAGAAATTCTCCTCCTAAAAAACTAAAATGATTTACAAAATTCCGACTTGGAAATATATGCTCCCTTCTACCTTTTTAGTTGCATCTTTATTGTATGAAATGGAAATACATACCACATTGATCCTTAGAATTATCTTTATCTAAGACCTGAGGCTTAGCGATAGCAGTCCTCATTGAATTCGGAATAGTTTCAGAACCAGGAACAAAAATTTTTGCATACAAAAACCCCGAATCTCTGGTCTTTTTCAAAGAGTCCGAAATTCGGGGGATAGTTTTCAACTTATATAGGGCTTTTTTAAATTGTCCTTTAAAAAGGGTACATTTTAAATGATTAAAGATCGCTTTTTTTCTTGTTTAATTTCAAATTCAATTCAATAAACATAAGAATTTCATTTTAGGACAACCTTAGAAGACAACAAAAGTTGTATGAGGTGATAGGGATGCTAATTGAAAGGTCGTCTGATTGGAAGGAAGGCTTTATTGAACGTTTAGAAAATCGTGCGGCATGGGATAATTGGACGTTATATAAAATGAGTTATGAGGTCGCCAAGTCGACTCTGATAACCGATTTTCAAGGGCTTCAATCGCCAAATTACTTACCTAATTTAACGCCCCTTCAGCATCAATTAGAGGTGGCGGAAACAGTTATTGAAAGGATGAATGGCAAGGCGATTTTGGCAGACGAAGTGGGACTAGGGAAGACAATTGAAGCGGGTTTGATTTTGAAAGAATATTTAATCAGAGGGCTTGTGAAAAAAGCACTCATTTTAGCCCCAGCCTCTCTTGTCAATCAATGGATTGATGAGCTGAATCAAAAATTTCACATTCCAGCTATTCCCTATAAGAAAAATTACGATTTAAACCAATGTAATATCGTCGTCATGAGTATCGATATGGCCAAAAGGAGTCCTCATAAAGAAAATATCTATGCGCAGGAATATGATTTAATCATCATTGACGAAGCCCATAAATTAAAGAACCATAAGACAAAAAGTTATGAGTTTGTACAAAACTTAAAGAAAAAGTTTTGTTTGTTGTTAACGGCAACACCGATTCAAAATGATGTGTTTGAACTATTTCATCTCATATCATTATTAAAGCCAGGTCATCTTGGCAATTATGAAACGTTTCAAGCGGCATTTTCTGCGCGAAAGCATGCTGTGGAGCATGATGAATTTTTAAAAGAATTGGTGCATCAAGTGATGGTTCGAAATCGGAGAGAGGATACGGGCATTGATTGGACCAACCGCCATGTGCAAATCATTCCCATTGATTTTACCGCGGAAGAACAAGAAGTGTACGATATGATTTCGCAATTAGATCATTTTTCAGATGCCTTTTCCAAGATGACGTTACAGAGGGAGATGTGCAGTAGTAAAGAAGCCGTCTTTGTAACATTAACCAAAATGCTTCAAGAATGTAGTCAATTCGAAGCTATTTCTTATATGGAAGAGATTATTCGGAAATTGAGTACACTTAATATTCATTCAAAAGCAGAAAAGGCTTATGAAATTATTACACAGGCCAATGATAAAGTAATCCTTTTTACCGAATATCGAGCGACCCAAAACTATTTGCAGGAGTATTTATATTCAAAAG
Organism: Sporosarcina beigongshangi; assembly: GCF_033485195.1. Lineage (NCBI taxonomy): Bacteria > Bacillati > Bacillota > Bacilli > Caryophanales > Caryophanaceae > Sporosarcina > Sporosarcina beigongshangi. Next base: position 52,630 of record NZ_JAWLIR010000011.1, on the reverse strand, counting down.
GCATCTCAAGCGTGTTGTTCAACGGAAAATTCAGCAAGAGTAAACGCGAATGGATGAAGCAGCTGTTTAAAGAGCAAGCGCAGGTACTTATAGCGACGGAATCCGGTAGCGAAGGGATTAACCTGCAATTTTGCCATCATGTCATTAACTATGATTTACCATGGAATCCGATGAAGTTAGAGCAGCGCATTGGTCGGGTCCACCGCTTAGGGCAAGAGCAAGACGTTCATATTTATAATTTAGCCATTCAACATACAATCGAGGATCACATACTGGATTTACTGCATGTGAAGATAGGCGTCTTTGAACAAGTAGTGGGTGAGTTAGATGATATTTTATCCACTTATAAAGAGTCCATTTGAAGGAGGTTCCGTATGTATCCACAACAAATTCACCAGTATATACAACAATTTTTTAACGAAAATAATTGCCAGATTTTAAATAAGAATGATCATTACATCGATGTTCAATTAACGATAGATATGGATAAAAGAATAATGAACCGTCCTTTTTATTGGCACTACTTGGCAAGTACAGGTGAGGAACCGCGTCCAGCACGACTAACGTTGATTACAGATAAAACTCAGCTTGCGGATAGCATCAAAGGAGAAGTTGTCCACTTTGGTTCACCTCGATTGAGTCAGCTATTTCGAGTAACGAAGGAGATGGGCTCATTTGTGCAGATGTATGAACGAGTCCCCGATACAACTGGCCAACAAACGATTTTAACACCTTGGTTAGGTGTGAATTATAAAGTTACGTATTCCAGTGATCAAACGAAAGAGATTTTGTATTCATTAGGCATTAATTTACTAACAGGACATGTCGTAGTGGGCTTTCAGGAGTCGCTAAGTGAGCTAGATTTGGATGTAACGATTTCAGGTTATACCTTTCATGTCCCTTATATTATTAAGCCGACTCGTGCCCTCGAACGATTGGATGCCGTGATCGATACTTTTATTCAGCAAGCCGATCATTCATGGGCGGATGAAGCAAAGAAGCGATGGCAAAAGGATCGAAGGGTATTGGAATATTTTTATGAAGGAGTAGACAATAAGCCAGATAGTTATGAGATTGAGAAGGAGGCAATGGACCAGCAGTACGAGGCGAGGATTAGCATTGATATTGTGAACGGTGGGGTGTTTTATTTGAAATGAAATAGCAGAACCTTTCGTAAGCAGCTATGATACGAAAGGTCTTTTTTTCGATGTATTGGATAAAATGCGTTAAAATATGTAAATAGAAGATGACACTACAAATAACTAACATACAAATATGTATGTATAAAAAGGTAAGAAGATAGGAGATCTTATGACGAAACAAAAAGAATCAGGATGGCACTTAGATAACAGTTACTCTCGTCTGCCGAACACCTTTTTCACCGATATAAGCCCAAACCCAGTCGAGTCACCAGAATTGATCATTTTTAATGATGCTTTGGCGGTATCTCTAGGGCTCGAAGCACAGGTGTTGCAAAGCGAAGAAGGTATCGCAGTATTTGCGGGAAATGAAGTTCCAGAAGACGCTATCCCACTAGCACAAGCATATGCGGGTCATCAATTCGGTCATTTTACAATGCTAGGAGACGGTCGTGCAATGCTTATTGGGGAGCAACTCACTCCTTCCGGCGAACGATTTGATATTCAACTCAAAGGATCTGGGCGAACACCGTATTCTCGTGCAGGAGATGGTCGCGCTGCACTAGGCCCAATGCTTCGCGAATATATTATTAGCGAAGCGATGCATGCGCTAGGTATTCCTACTTCTCGTTCGTTAGCCGTGGTGACGACGGGTGAATCCATCATCCGTGAAACTGAACTTCCTGGTGCGATTTTGACCCGTGTTGCTAGCAGTCATTTACGTTTTGGTACTTTTCAATATGCGGCGAAGTGGGGCTCAGACGAAGAGCTTCGTGCGCTGGCTGACTACGCAATCGAGCGCCATTTTCCAGACATTGAAGTGGACGATAATCGCTATCTAGCATTACTGCAGGCCGTAATCCAGCGTCAAGCTACTCTCGTTGCGCAGTGGCAACTCGTTGGTTTTATCCACGGAGTGATGAATACCGATAATATGACGATTAGCGGGGAAACGATTGATTATGGGCCGTGTGCATTCATGGATACGTATGACCCGGCAACCGTTTTCAGCTCTATTGACGTTCAAAGCCGCTACGCCTATGGCAATCAACCGAATATTGTCGGCTGGAATCTTGCACGCTTTGCTGAAAGTCTTATATCGTTATTGCATACAGATTATTCGGCAGGTGCCAAACTGGCGCAGGACGCCCTTTCAGAGTTTCCCGAGCATTATTACGCCAACTGGCTTGCGGGCATGCGTGCGAAACTGGGGATTTTTAATGAAGAGCAACAGGATGCAGCCCTCATTGATAGCCTTCTACGCATGATGGAACAGCAGCGAGTGGACTATACGAATACATTCCGTGCTTTAACTTTCGATACGTTGGAAAAGAGTGTCTTATTTGGTACGCCGGAATTTATTGAATGGCAAGAACTTTGGCAAGCAAGACTGGACAGACAGCAGGAATCGAAGGAGCTTGCTCATCAACTGATGCGTAATAGCAATCCGGCAGTCATTCCTCGTAACCATCGGGTAGAAGCAGCACTTGAAACGGCAGTCGAGCACGGGGATTATAGTGTGATGGAGAAGTTGCTTAATGTGTTGTCACATCCATACGCGCACTCTCCAGAACAGGCTGAGTACGCGACGACTATGCCCGAATCAGACGAGCCTTATCATACGTATTGTGGGACGTAAGGGAGAGGTATTAATATGTACGATCCAACCATTTTTGAAAATTTGAAAGTAGCGTTTGAAAACCACGTTTATGATTTAGACAATATAGATGAAAAAATAACGATTATTAATCGGGTAGATTGCATGGATTTTGCCATTCTCTCACGGAAATTCGCGATCCAATTTACGCTCGTCAATCAACAAGACATTGCAGCAGAAATTGTCCTACAAGCATCTGTCAAAGAGTTAGCAGGGGAAATATTGGAGGTGCCTGGAGAAAATCTAGGCTGCAACCTGTCTTTGCGCTTTACCAAAACTGTTCGAAACGTCGCCATCGAATGCCCGCAGATTGAGCAAGCACTGAATTTGATTTGGGAAACGGATATCCAACTAACGCAAACATTGAGTTTCCTACATGGGCAACAAGCGTCCAGTTATCTCAATAGTATAGACATGAATTTCAAGTCTAAAATAACTGAGGAACATATGGCGGATATTGCAGAATTGCTGGATCATGTTTTGGAAACGTTGGACGTGTTGAAGGGGATAAGATAATGATACTCTTTGTGGCAGTTCACTGTGAAGTTACTTTTAATATCGAAATGATTCCCATAGTGGAAGGCACCAACCAAGTGGCATAAAATAATCGGCAAATCCGAAGAAGAAGCTATTTCACGTAGCTAGTATAATTCGAACAAAACAGTTAAATATTTGGATATTTTACATCCGTTCACTTATACTTGGTGAACGGATGTTTTTTTGTTAAGTGTCGAGTTTCGATTAAATTTGGGGCAAGTCACTATTAAAAATAAAGAAGTTACTCATTGTGGATTTGATGATTATTTCAAGATTGCTAGGGACAACCCTTGCACAAGTGTTGTTTATAATGTAGGTGCTAGATTTTTATTCGAGGAATGTGATTCAATCAGCTATGTGGCGTTAAGTATGAAGGAGAGAAAAAATGAGAGTACAAGAAATCATTAGTATCGTTAGGGATTATTTTTTTCTGGCATTAATAACCATACTTATTTTGGCGGTAATATTTTTTCTAGGGTATTTCATTGTCTATAAAAAGCTTTCGAGAGGGAATAAAAGCCTTTCTAAGAAGCGGCTATTCCTTGTAGGTTTGCTTACTGGTTATGTCATCATGGTGATTGGCGTTACTTTTTTGAATAGAGGTTCAAACTTCCAGGGCAGTATGAATTTATCTTTCCTTACTTCGTACCGGGAAGCTTGGTATGATTTTAGTGTAAGAGATTGGCAGTTTCTGTATTTAAATATTTTCATGTTTGTACCGTTCGGTATCCTTTTGCCATTATTGCATGCCCGTTTCCGGAAAGCAGGATGGACAATCGGAATGGCAGGATTATTTACTCTTTCCATTGAAAGTGTGCAGTTACTCACAGGATACGGTATTTTTGAACTAGATGATTTATTTAATAATCTGCTGGGCGCCATCATCGGATATGGTATTATAATGGGTTTCATGACCATCAAAAAGAAGAAAATTAAGCGGTCCCTGTTCTATTTTTCACCGTTATTGCTAGTGATTATCCTATCCGGCAGCATGTTTGCATACTACTATTTGAAGGAGTTTGGAAATCTCTCCATCGTACCTATTCATAAAACGAATATGACACAAACAATCATTACAATGGATGTTCAGTTGGACGATCAACGTAGAACAGTCCCGGTTTATAAGGCGCCGAGCTATACGAAAACTGCCGCGAATGAATTTGTCAGCGATTTTTTCGGGAAAATGAATCTTGACACGTTTGATATGGAAATCATTTCTTATCAAAGTGAAGGTGTTTATTGGATTAGAGGTGAAAGATCTCATAATATATGGTTTCGTTATTTAGATGGAAGTTATAGTTATAAGGATTTTTCAAGCTTTGACGAGGATAAAAAGCCAAAGGATACAGATGAAGAAACCTTAATAGAAAATGTAGGAAAATTCGGCATAGCTATTCCGCAAGATGCGCATTTTCAACAGGTTGATACGGGTATTTATAAGTGGACGGTAGATCACAAGGTAATCGATAATCAGTTAATAAACGGTTATTTAGTGATGGATTATTATAGTGATGATATGGTGAAGGAAATTGACCATCAATTAATAACTTATGACAAGGTAAGGGAGATTGAAATAAAGAGTGAGCAAGAGGCATATAAAGAAGTGCTAGATGGAGAGTTTAACTATTACTCTGAAAGTCGCAGAATAGAAACTTTACATATTGAGAAAGTGGAAGTCAGCTATGAGTTAGACTCGAAAGGCTATTATCAACCTGTTTATGCCTTTCATGGTACAGCTGATGGAGTGAAGATGACAATCCTAATACCGGGGATTTAAAAAGCATTATTGAATGTGTGGGAAATTTTCTCCATATCTCAAAATAAAACTATCTTATAAAAAATCATTTTTATAAGATAGTTTTTATTAATAACTCAACTTTCACTGTGCGAAAGTTGAGTTATTAAATGAAAGTCAAATACATTGAAAGCGGAATGGACTAGCCTTCTATATTTTCATATTCTCTCGAAGTTCTTACTTCTATCGTAAGAAAGCCATTACCATAAATCGCTTTTAATAAAAAAGGTCCATCTTGTGTATTTTGAAATCTAAAATCTAACGCATCATACGAAACGGTTGCATCTCTTCCTTTTGGCACATAGCCCACATCTAATGAATGATGATGCCTTTCAATATATTTTACTGATAATTGGTCGACTACATTAAAAAGTGTTGAGGACGTTTGGCAAACCCCTCCGCCAATACCCATGACGAGTTTCTTATTAATTATTTCCGGTGCCGGTTCGTAGCCATTTAGTTCGTTTCTCGGCCCGACTATGTCGTTAAATGAGAAATAATCCCCACTCCCAACGATCACATTATTGATAGCCTTTGCTGAAAGTTCAATATTTTTGTTCCTGTTTACATCTGAGATGTTGAAATAAGTTGTATAAGAAGCAATTATTACGTCCTCTAAGTGAGCAATATCTTCAACATTATAACTACTTTCTGTAACATACAAAGGAATTTCAATATCCTTGCCAGTCAATGATGCTTCTACAATCCTATCCACCAATTCACTTTCTTTTAAAATAATCCTTGGACTTCCTTTAATGATCTGACCATCTTCATCCATTTTATCAAGAACCATTCTCTTATCATAACCAGCTTCTGTTTCCGTACCTCTTGCTAATTCATAGGCTAATTTTTCAATTTCCTTTTTATATGTTTCGAAATCTGTTTCATATCCTAAATCTATTGGTGATATAGTTTTAATTATTTCTAACGTATTTGGATCAATGATATTTAAAACTAAAGGATTTGTTTCCTTTTTTGCTTCTTTATCATAAGTTACGGGTGTTTTTAGATCCTCCATCGGTTGTTTCTGTTCATTATCATTTGTTTCTAATTCTTCATTTACTGTTTTTTCTATACACCCTGCCAATCCGATTGAACATAGAATTACCAGTGCAACAATCCATCTTTTCATACTATCGTACTCCCTGCTATAAGGTATTTCTAATTTGATAGCTTATTCAAGTTGGAATGATAGTGTGAAATTTTAACGCTAGCAATTATTCTATTGAGGGGATATCAAATAGAAGACCTAGAGTTTGCTACTAGTTATACACAATGAAGTTAGAGAGTTTGTGCAAACAATATTAACGTTACAAACTGCTCAGTTCTATTTGTTAATCGTATTGTCAGTTATGGTGCTCTGTGCATGCTCATAGCTACTGTCGATTCATATTTATAGAAAAAAATGTTTTTAAGATATTCTTAGGGAATGTCATATCCTAGTAATTATTGCAAATATTAAAACTCTTTTCAAACTTGCGACATGTTAAATTCGCGTGGTAAAATAAGTCTGGAAAAGAAAGGATAATGCATCCCCTACTAATCGAGTGTTTGAAGTGAAAGAAAACTGTTAACACTTATAATCACTATCTAAAAACGTATTCGTTCTGAAAACTAAATAGTCTAAGGGGTTGCCTGAAGTTGATAAAGGAGAATAAAGAACAAACGATATTTGATCACGTTGGAAATACAATAAATACGGATAGAGAGATTGCGATAATCACTAGATTAGAAGAACCATTAATCGTGATTTTAGGAAATGTGTTAAGTGATGAAGAATGTGATGAACTAATTAGATTAGCAAAGGACAACATGCAACGTTCAAAAATTGGGGCGACACATGAAGTGAATGAATTGAGAACAAGTAGTAGTATGTTTTTACAAGAAAGTGAAAACGAAATTGTTGCTAGAGTTGAAAAAAGAATCTCATCTATTATGAATATCCCGATTGAACACGGTGAAGGCATTCAAATCCTGAAGTACACGCCTGGCCAAGAGTATAAAGCTCATTATGATTTTTTTTCATCAACAAGTAAAGCAGCAAATAATAATAGAATTAGTACGCTCGTTATGTACTTAAATGACGTAGAACAAGGTGGAGAAACTTTTTTCCCGAAAATTGATTTTTCAGTATCGCCACAAAAGGGTACAGCCGTTTATTTTGAGTACTTCTATACCGATAAAAATGTAAATGAGTTAACTTTACATGGTGGAGCACCAGTTATAACGGGAGAAAAGTGGGTCGCAACGCAATGGATGAGAAAACAAAAAGTAAGATGAAACCGAATTGGAATTTTAATAGTACACGAAAAGCGCTCAGTATGAGTGCTTTTTATTTTTGAAAAAATTAGCATACTGGAACAGAACGAAGAATAGTATTGGTGGAGTGGATAGTGAAAAAATGTAAACGAATTGACTGCCTGCTAAGAAAGGACAAGCCCAAAGTGGCTATTCGATGGCATGATAGTCTACCAATTACATACTGGAAGGAGAATCGAATGTCCGAATTTCATCAGCAATCCTCCGTTGAAGTCATGGGAAAAGTAGGCGTTACAAATCAAGGGTTGAGTGATGTTGACGTCCAGAAGCGACAAGAAATATATGGTGCGAATGAATTAGCGGAAGGAGAAAGGACAAGTATCCTCGCCGTTTTCTTTGGACAGTTTAAAGATTTATTGGTCATTATTTTATTGATTGCCGCTTTCATTTCATTTCTATTAGGTGAAGTGGAAAGTACGATTGTCATACTGATTGTTGTGCTTCTAAACGCCATCCTCGGCACTGTGCAGCATGTAAAGGCAGAGCAGTCGTTGGATAGCCTGAAGACTTTGACCTCTCCAGTCGCGAAAGTAATGCGGAATAACCAACTAGTAGAAATTCCTTCAGAAGATATCGTGGTTGGAGACCTGCTTTATTTGGATGCTGGCGATTATATAAGCGCGGATGGCAGATTAGTAGAAAGCCATAATCTGCATATCAACGAAAGTTCGCTAACAGGTGAATCAGTGGCTGTAGCGAAAAGTATCGAATTGATCGAGGAAGAACAGGTAACCATTGGTGATAAAAAGAATATGGTGTTCACGGGCAGCTTTGTCACTAATGGACGTGGGATTGTTGTCGTGACAGCTATCGGTATGGAAACGGAAATCGGGAAAATCGCTAATTTACTAGACACTGCCAAAGAGAAAAAAACACCTCTCCAAGTAAGTCTCGATCATTTTGGAGAAAAATTAGCTTTAGGGATTACGTTAATCTGTTTAGCTATTTTTACGATTGACCTATTCAGAGGGCGCGAGTTAGTCGAATCGTTCATGTTTGCGGTTTCGCTGGCAGTCGCAGCTATTCCAGAAGCATTAAGTTCGATTGTTACGATTGTGCTAGCTTTTGGGACCCAAAAAATGGCCAAGGAAAATGCCATTATCCGAAAGCTCTATGCTGTCGAAAGTCTGGGCAGTGTATCTGTGATTTGTTCAGATAAAACCGGCACATTAACCGAAAATAAAATGACGGTGCAACAAGTCTATGTGGATCAGAAAGTGATCCCTCACGATCAACTTCAAATGAAAAATAGTATAGAGAAAAAATTGATCCTCCAAGCACTGTTATGTAATGATGCTGTGGAAAGGGATCAGAAAGAAATTGGTGATCCTACCGAAATTGCACTTGTAAAGTTAGGAAAGCAATATAATTTTGATGAATTAATTGCCAGAGATCATTATCCGAGACTGACGGAAATTCCTTTTGATTCTGATAGAAAGCTCATGACGACAGTGAATCGAGTCAATCAGCAAACTGTCATGATTACCAAGGGAGCAGTAGACGTTTTACTACCTAAAATTGTGAAAATCGAAACGTCTACAGGTGTACATGTGATGACGGAAGAGCAACGCAAAAAAATTGAAGAAGTGAATCGTGATTTTTCGATGAATGGATTAAGAGTATTGGCAATCGGTTACAAAGGGATACAGGCACATCAACCTATGGATGCCTGGGTTGAAAGGGATTTCATCTTTGTCGGCTTATTGGCGATGATGGATCCTCCGAGAAAAGAGTCACAAGCAGCAGTTGACAGCTGTATAAAAGCGGGTATTAAACCCGTTATGATTACAGGTGACCATAAAATAACAGCCATTGCGATTGCCAAACAAATTGGCATTTTAAATGATCCATCGGAAGCAATTGAAGGCTATCAAATTGAAGGATTAACAGATCAACAACTACAAGAACAGGTTCAAGATTATTCTGTCTATGCCCGCGTAACCCCCGAGCATAAAATTCGTATTGTTAAGGCTTGGCAGGAAAAAGGACATGTCGTTGCGATGACGGGAGATGGTGTCAATGATGGCCCTGCCTTAAAGCAAGCTGATATAGGTGTGGCGATGGGCATAACCGGTACCGAGGTAGCGAAAGATGCATCCTCCATGATTTTAACAGACGATAATTTTTCAACGATTGTCAAAGCGATTTCGAATGGCCGCAGCATGTATACGAATATTAAAAATGCCATTCTATTCTTATTATCAGGCAATGCAGGTGCTATTTTTGTTGTGTTATATGCAACTGTATTAGGTTTGTCGGTTCCCTTTGCACCGGTGCATCTATTATTTATTAACTTGTTGACTGATAGTTTGCCAGCCATTGCTATCGGTTTAGAGCCGCATAATAAGAAGACCATGAAGGACAAGCCGAGGGATAGTCAAACACCTTTATTGAATAAAGCATTTACGACTCAGGTGATACTCGAAGGTGTACTAATTGCAATCGCTACGATTATTGCTTTTCGAATGGGATTATCAACGGGAGATACGCAAACAGCCAGTACAATGGCATTTACAACCTTATGTTTGGCAAGATTAGTACATGGCTTTAACTCTAGATCGAAAGAATCGATTTTCACCATTGGTCTGTTCTCGAATATGTATACGTGGCTAGCTTTTTTAATCGGTTTTTTATGTTTGCATGCAGTGTTATTTATGCCATCACTTACGGGCATGTTTGAAGTCGCGCCTTTAAGTGGCACGCAATTAGGGTTTATTTATAGCTTGTCTGTTATGCCATTTTTGGTGAATCAGTGGTACAAGGTGTTATTTGTGAGACGGAAATAATGGTTAAAAGCTTGTTTCAGTATTTATGCTGAACAGGCTTCTTTTATTGGATGTAAAGAACGGGTACCAACACCAAATGAGTGAATACAAATAACTTGATATTTTTCGCTTTGCGCTATAAAATGAATTCTAGATATTAAAGGTCTATAATGGTTGTAGATGAGGAGGGAAGCAGTGAAATACTCAAGAGCGACAAATTATGCTTTACATACGATGGTCTATTTAACGTTAACCGAAAAGGGAAAGTCTGTTGGTGTGGAGCAGTTAGCAAACATGCAAAATTTGTCATCTACATATCTGTCTAAAATTTTAACGAAACTTGTGAAAGCAGGACTCATCGCATCGACTCCAGGTGTTAAAGGTGGCTACAGTATTGTTAGACAGTCGCAAGAGATTTCATTTTTAGACGTCATTCATGCGATTGAAGGGAAGACAACATTATTCAACTGTTCATTGGAGCACGAAGATATATTTAAACATGAAGATTGTTTGATTGAAAATGTGATGATGGCGGCAGAACACAAGATGAATGATGAATTAAATAGTAAATATATAAGTGATATTGCAAAACAAATCGAGTCGAAAAAAATTGATTGTGAGCATACCAATTAATTTTTTAGGTTAATTAGAGATATTAGAAATCTGTAATATGCTTAATTGAAAATGAGAGATAGGTGTTTCACCTGTACACACTAGTGCATACTTAAATAATGGAGGCGGTTAACAATGACTGAAGAACTTACATTTGATTCTAAAAATACTCTTGCATATGAGGCAAACGCACGAGTCTCGATTCCCACATATGATACATTATTTTCGATGGTTCAATCTTATTTTCGAGCTCAATGGGGTGAAAAAGAGGCGGCATTACTCGTAGTTGGAGCAGGTGGAGGAAATGAACTTGCCGCATGGGGGCCGTCTAACCCTAAATGGACATTTACCGGAGTTGACCCTTCTAAAGAGATGCTTCAGATGGCTGAGCATAAATCGATTCAACTCGGCTTAGAAAATCGTGTCAGACTTATTCAGGGTACGATTGCTGACCTGCCACATTCAGATGCGAAGTTCGACGCAGCGAGTTGTATATTAGTTCTTCACTTCATAGACGATGTACAACAGAAGTTGGAACTGCTTAGAGCTATTAAGGATAATTTGAAGCCGGGAGCTCCATTCGTGCTTGTCAGTGCGTACGGAGATCCTGCCGAAGCCGAACTTCAAGACAGAATAAACGTATGGAAAAGTTTTTTCCATGATGTTGGGTACGAATCGTCTAAATTGGACGAGATGGGCAAAGGGATTATGAGGATCTCTTTCATTCCTGAAAAGCAGATTGAAGGATTATTAGAAGAAGCTGGTTTTACGAATAGTACCCGATTTTACTCAACGGGCCTTTTCGCGGGATGGATTTGCCATGCGAAATGATGCATCTTTTTAACAACCATAGAGAAGGGGCGCCACACACCATGATGGAATCCAAATTTGTTTTAACCGAAGTATTGTATAATAAATACAAGTACGAATCGTAAGGAGGGACACTTAATCATGACAACTTCAAAAGGAAGTTTACGGGTATGCAACAACGGGCACGAATACTATAAGAGCAGTGATTGTCCAGTCTGTCCGACCTGCGAGCAAGAGCGTAAGCCGGCTAATGGATTTCTTTCAAAGCTTTCGGCACCTGCAAGAAGAGCGTTGGAGCATCATGGCATTATAACGTTGCAAGAATTAGCCACCTATAGTGAAAAGGAAATTTTACAATTTCATGGCATTGGCCCAGCTTCTCTACCTGTACTTAGGACGTCTTTGGAGGAAAGTGGATTGACGTTTAAACGGTAAAGAGGAAAATTCTACCTTGGTGACTAACATCCCTTTTTATTCAATTTACCTATCAATTAGCAAGAAAAGAATCCATTTTGATTAATCTTTATTCAAGATGGATTCTTTTTGTTGTCCACAAAACGCTATCGACAAGCATTATGACAGTTGTAGGTTCTTAAATACTTCAAACAGAATTTCCATATCTCTCGATGATAAAGTCAATAAAATATCTACTTGCTATCGGCAGTACCTTTTTGTCCCTGTATGCCAAACTGATTGTACGAAAAACAGATGGAGAGATCGTTTTCGTTACAATGTTATACGGGCAGCGATTTAAGACAAGTTCAGGTAAAATACTCAGCCCGAGCCCTTGTTCAACCATGGCCATAATCGTATAATCGTCATGCACGCGATATTGGATATTGGGTTCTAGGTTATTTTGTTTAAAAATGGTTAACGGCTCGCTTAGTTCGCCCTCATCCAAAAGTATATAGGGGTCATTCGTTAATTCTTTCAAGGAAACATTGTGATGCGTTGCTAAAGGGTGATCCATTGGCAATACAGCAAGCATTTCATCTTTTTGTAGTGCAATGCTTGTCAAATTCGATACAGCAGTTGGATTGACAAAGCCGAAGTCTACGCTTCCTTCTTTAATCCAATTAGAAATATTCGTATATTCCCCTTGATGTAATTCAAAATGAACAGCTGGATATCGCTCCTTAAAATCCTTCATCAATCCTGGCAGCCAATTGCATGAAACGCTTGAAAACGTTCCAATTCGGATAATCCCACTTTCTAGTCCCTGCATCTCGTTATGCTTTTCAATCAATTCCCGGTGTGAATTATGTATATTCTTAATATAAGGTAAAAACTCCTCGCCATCCGGCGTCAATGCAACCCCTTTACGGGAACGCAAAATCAGCTTGGTCGAAAGCTCCTTCTCTAATGAATGGACCATTTGGCTAATAGCAGATTGTGTATAACCAAGCTCTTCAGCTGCTTTGGTAAAACTGCCTGTTTCAATAATTTTGATAAAAGCGTCATACGAATTCATTCTTTTACACTCCTTTAGATTAGTAAAACTGATATATTCATTATAAATATTAATTTTATTAATGCAAGTACAGGTGATACGATAAAGCTAATCATTAGAGTATTAGATGAAAGGTAGGACTTACAATTATGACTCAGCGACAGGCGAACTGGATTTTAGCTACAGTTTCATTCGCTTGGGGAGCCTCGTATATCTTTATGAAACTCACCGTGGATGCGATACCACCAATAACAATCATCGCTTTACGATTTGGCATTGCGTTTATCGTTATGGGAGCAATCTTCTTCAAGAAAATTATCCGTGTAGATGCTAAAACGTTGAAATACAGTGCGATTTTGGGGGTCCTGCTATGCGGAATTTTCATTGCGCTCATGTATGGCATGAAAAACACGACTGCTTCTACAGCCGGTTTCCTGACGAGTACAACAGTTATTCTCGTTCCGATTTTACAAATATTCGTTACACGTAAACTTCCAAGTAAACAAATTGTGTGGGGCGTTCTAATTGTCTCGATTGGTCTAGCATTACTACTGTTTGGAAATGATTTTACTATTGCATCTGGCACATTACTTTGTTTAGTTGCCGCCCTCCTTTATGCGGTTCATATTGTCGTTACAAACCCATCTGTACGTAAGGTTGATGCTCTGCAACTAGGGATTTATCAACTGGGATTCGCTACCTTATTTGCAGCCATTGGAACCTTTCTATTTGAAACACCTGTTTTGCCGAGCGGTGCAATTCAATGGTTTGCGATACTTGGGCTGGCACTCCTCTGCTCTGCTTACGGCTTTGTCATGCAGCCCATTGCACAAAAGTACACGACACCCGAAAGCGTCGGTTTTCTCTTTTCGCTTGAACCTGTTTTTTCAGCTATACTGGCATTCATCTTCCTGCATGAAAATATGGGGGTACAAGGCTATTTTGGCGCCATGCTTATTTTAGCCGGTGTACTCGTTGCAAACACTACATCCAAAAAACAATTGGGAAAAAATACATGTAAACTAGAGGAGATGCAATCATGAATATATTAATTATTCACGCGCACCCAGAACCCAAATCATTCAATAGTGCTTTAAAGGATCTTGCCGTTTCGGAATTAACGTCTTTAGGCCACCAAGTCAAAGTGTCGGATTTATATGCGATGAATTTCAAAGCTGTTGCTGACCGTGAGGACTTTCAATCTCTTCAAAACGACAACTTTTTAAAATATGCAGTCGAACAAAAACATGCAACGAAGACGGGTAGTTTTTCGCCGGATATTCAGGCAGAACAAGAGAAACTTCTTTGGGCAGATTTCGTTATTTTCCAATTTCCTATCTGGTGGTACTCTGTTCCCGCCATTTTAAAAGGCTGGTTTGATCGGGTGTTTGCTTCTGGTTTTATTTATTCACGAGATAATCGATATGATACTGGCGGTCTTAAAGGTAGAAAAGCAATGTTGTCTGTAACAACAGGCTCTCCTAAACATGCGTATATGCCGTATGGAATGGACGGTGATATGAATGAAAAGATACTTTATCATATTAATCATGGAATGCTTTACTTTGCTGGTTTGGAACCTGTCGAACCATTCATCTCTTGGACGCCATCACATGATGAAGAAGACCGAAAACGATATCTAGAAGAATATAAAAGACGTTTACACAATCTCACGGAAATCCCGATTATCCCATATCCTCCTACTTCCCATTATGACGAAAATCATCAATTAAAGAAGGAGTTTAGGTAGTTCTTACTGATTGCTGTTATAATAAAAGCATATAAAGATGTGATAAAGAAAGAACATTAACTAATGATCCGCAAGTCGGAAGAACATGTGAAATCGTTGACCGTCGCGATGGAAAAGATTATCGGGCAATCTGGGAGTATCTCGAAATTGACCTTCCGAAAAAATTAGTATTTACTTTCAAAATGCCGCAATTTAGTGACACGGTGATACGATTACAGTAGCGTTAAATGGGATTCAAACAAGGCTGTGAAATGACATTCTCACAAGAAATCATCGTTCCGCATGAAGAAAATTGGACACCAGCAGATATTGAAAAAGCAGTTGGTGAGTATCACGATAGCTCTGAACATGGCTGGAATTTAATGTTCATGGGCTGAATTAATTAGTGGAGACTGGAAAAGTTAGTTATCAAGGGTAACAATCGTTTAAACATTTTTTTGAAATAGAAGCCAATCCTAAATCTGCAAAACAAGAATCCCTTTTGATGAAATAGTTGTCATCAAAAGGGATTCTTTATTTTCAATTTACCATCAAAGATACCCGTTAATACGTGACTTATCCTCTTCGATGATTTCATCTTTTAAATTTTGAATGCCTACTTTTCGTCGGACATTTTTCTCTTGAATGGCAGCCAATTCTTTTCCTTCTGCAAATTCCATTGCTGCTTCGGCTGCTTCAAAATTACTAATGGTTTTCTTGAGCCTTTCTTCATTATCAGCTGGATCGTCCGGTTTAGGGGTGAACTTAGACATTGTGCTTCCTCCTTATTTTAAAAAGAATCTTCAAGAGATAGCGTGCCCCAATTTATAATAATTATTTGTGAAATGATAGTACGAACTATATGATGAGGACAATGCGCGCTCGAATGAATGCAATTGAGCTATTGTTAAACGCAACTCCTTTTTGTTCATTTTCCTTATTTTTCAGTCCAATAAGGATCTATACCGACGCAAACACGAGCCTCATTGGAAGTTAAAGAATAATAAAAATTGTGTGTTGTCACAAAAAGACTCCTTATCTCGTTCTATGTACATATGAACATAGAACGAGATTTAAAATGAAAGTATTGACATGCATCGTCGTTGGCGCCGGATATGCTGGAATCCATGTGGTGAAAGAGATTCGAAAAACATTCAAAGATAAAGTAAGTAAACACCCACTTCGGCTTATTCTAGTTGACCAAAACTCATATCACTTGCGCAAAGTATTATTGTTCAAGCCAGCTGTCACTAATGAAAACATTAAAATTCCTTTAACAAAGATGTTTCCAGATGGGGTGGAGATTGTACGGGCAATAGTTACGAAAATTGAAGCTAGGGAAAAAAAGTTGTTGTATCAAGATGCCATGGGAAATGAGAATGCGATGAACTATGACATACTCGTTATGGCGGCTGGAAGTGTAGTTCGGCAGCCTGACCGGGAACAGGGTGGAATGCCATTGGCGACGCTGGACAGCGCGTTAAAGATTAGAGGCGTATGGCTTGCCAATATGAAACAGGCTGTAACGGCAACGAGTGCGAAAGAACGTGAGCGATTGATGACCGTAGCTATTGCGGGAGCAGGCATAAGCGGCATAGAGACCGCCGCTGAATTGGCTCATTACATTCGCAAGGATGCAGAGCAGCTGGGGCTTGACCCAGAAGCGGTGAAAATCAACTTATATAATACGAATAAAAGACTTTTCCAGGATAGTCCGGCTAAGGTTGGGATGAAATTGGAACGTATTCTCCAGGACTGTGGAATAAAGGTTATCCATGGGAGCCGCGTATTTCGAGAAATGGAGGGGAAACTAACATTAGCCAGTGGTGAAACGTTGCCAGTCGGTCTATGTGTCTGGACACTAGGCTTGCTACCTAATCCGCTGATGCGAAATATCGGCATGCCGGTCACTGATGAAGGTTATGTAATTACTGATTCTAGCTATCGGGTTCAAGATGCACAAGGAGTATATAGCATTGGAGATTGTGCTAGAATTGTGGATCCACATAGCGGACGTGCGGACGGGATGACCTGCAAAGAAGCAATTGCCCAAGCGGCAAGGCTTAGCAAAATTTTGTTGGCTGACCTTGAAGGGAAATCTGCACCTTTCCATACAAGTTATATGGATTTTTTCTGCATTGGACTTGGTCCAGAGAAAGGATTGACTTGGGTACGTAAATGGGGTATTGATTTTGTTATAACAGGCAAGTTGGGATGGCGCATAAAAAAATATACATGGGATTTTGCAAGTTTTATCAAATAAAACGAATTAAGGATGGGTGGACCTGGAAAGGAAGTGATGAAGATGGATGAGCTATACACTAGGTATAAAGGATTGTTGTTTACACTTGCTTATCAGTTGACCGGATCGTCTTCTGATGCGGAGGATGTAGTGCAGGATATATTTTTGAAGGTGCATGATGTAAATCCGAAAGGTATAGCCGAGGAGCCGAAAGCCTATCTGTGTAAAATGGTAACCAATCGCTGCCGAGACCTGCACAAATCGGCGCGCAAACAGCGGGAACAGTATTTTGGGGAGTGGCTTCCGGAGCCCATTCCTACTTCGAATGATGAAATGTTTGACCATGTTGTGCGTGACGAGTTGTTGTCATATGCTATGCTGGTGCTACTTGAGAGGTTATCCCCAGCGGAGCGAGCAGTGTTCGTTCTAAGGGAAGCACTTGGCTTCGAATATGCTGCTATTGCCGAAATCATTAGTAAAACGGAGGCAAATAGCCGCAAGCTGTTCAGCCGCGCTAGAGGGAAGATGGGCATCAACTTCGAAGAGTCCGTTCGTTCTGAGTCTGTTAACGAAACATGGGTCCGTCAATTTGTGACTGCCCTCGAACAGGATAATATGGAGCAGGTCGTATCTATGCTTGCGAAGGATGTCATCTTGATTTCAGACGGAGGTGGGAAGGCGTTCGCTGCCGTTCATCCAATCAAATCACGAGATTTTGTTTCCCGTTTCCTATTTGGTCTCATTCATAAGTCAAAGCATTACGAGGAAGGCGTAAATCTTGAAATTAAAGATATTAATGATCAAACTGGGCTGATTGTACGTTCAGGAGAAGTTGTCGAAGCTGTCGTATTGATACATGTAGAAGGCACTTCAATTTGCAACATCTATTTTGTTAGGAATCCGGATAAACTGCGTCTATTCTCAACTTAACTTTTTCATGAATGCTTCACAGATTCAGGGGAGTTCGCTCAAAAGACTGCAGGTATTGTGAAACTATTCCATCCCGTCATTCAGCCCACCTCCGAACCTCCCGAATTTGAAAGTAAGTCATTCGAAATAAGAGAAAAGGAGTTGCGCAATTGTTAAGCGCAACTCCTTTTAACGTAAATACAATCTTTTCGTATTGTCATATACTTGGCGGTAGACATCATGATGCTCCATTTTTTTCAAGGAGGCAATCTTAGCAATAGAATGGTGCATCATAGTGGGATGCGTCATCGTATGTTCAAAAGGTCCAGTGAATGGCCATGGACCATCTGTTTCGACAAGTAAGCGTTCAATCGGATATTGTTCAATGAGCCGTTGGATTTCGGGTTCATAAACACAATCGGGCGTCACGGATACATAGTAACCATTGCGCATCATCCGCTCGATTGTCGACGGTGCACCCTTGAACCAATGGAAATGGGCCTGCGTCACAGAATGCCGTTCCAATAGATCACATACTATGTCAGCATCTTCGTACACAGCATGGAGCACGATCGGTTTATTCCATATGTTTGCTTGACGGATAAATGCTTCGAGTGCTTCCTCATAGGGCTCAAGCTGTAGGTCAGGATTCTTCTCCTTCAAATAATAGGGGAGTCCGACCTCCCCAATGGCAACCATCCGTTCTTTATGTATGTCCATAAAAGAAAATAGCTCTTGTAGGTCAGCATCTGAAGGTGGTCCCTGCTCGGGATGATAGCCAAAGGCGGGATGGATGCCACAATGAGCTTCCGCAAGCTTGAGATTGTTGATGCTGGAAGCGAGATCCATCGACACATTGATTAAGCCGTTTAGTGTAGAGGATGGATGTTCCAAATCGTCGATAATTGCTCTCTGTCCGGCTATATCATATTGATCAAGATGGATATGTGAATCAATGATTGGCAGTTGATTATTTTCCTCGTAGCTCATTATGGATCTCCCTTTTTAATTGCATAAATGGCTCACTCAACAACATACTTTCCGTCCGTGGTCTTGGAAAAGGAACACTAATTTCCTTTTGGATGGACGCTGGTTTATCGGAAAGAATTAAAATTCGGTCTGATAAATACAGAGCTTCTTCGATATTATGTGTAATAAATACAATCGATTTACGGTATTGCTCCCAAATAGCCAGCAGCCATTCCTGCATTTCAAATCGCGTGAATTCATCGAGTGCAGAGAATGGTTCATCTAAACAGATGATGGACTGCGGGCTGTTAAGACTGCGAATAAAGGCGACGCGCTGCTTCATACCACCGGATAATTGGTGTGGATAGGCTTGTTCATAGCCGCTTAGTCCGGCTTTTTCAATGAGTTCCAATGCAGTTGCAGTGTCTTTTTGTCCCGCAATTTCTGAACTCAGTAATACATTTTCTAAAATCGTTCGCCACGGAAACAACGAAGCATTTTGTGGCATATAGCTAATGTGGCCACGTGAGTTGTTGAGCGTGTTGCCATCTAGCATAATCTCACCGTGATCTGGTGGATACAAGCCACCAATGAGTTGAAATAATGTGCTTTTCCCGCTGCCAGACGGGCCAACAATCGTGACAAATTCGCCTTCATCGACATGAAAGGACACATCTTGTAGCACATGATGATCACCATAAGATTTTGAAATCTGCTGTAACTGTAACTTACCCATTCGATGAATTTCCTCCTTGTCGCTGCCAGCGGAATAGCCATTTTTCAATCCATGCAATGATAGCGAAAAAAGTCAAACTTAGAATCATAATGAGCAAAATGGCAACAAATACGCGATCCGTTTTAAATGAAGAAGAGGCCAGTGTCATATAAACACCGATTCCTTTATTCGCACCGAGCCATTCTGAAATAACAGCCCCCATGACACTATAGGTAGCGGCGATTTTCAGACCAGAAAATAGCGAGGGAAGGGCATAGGGCCATTGTAATTTCCAAAAGATTTGTCGATTCGATGCCCCTGTCATTTTCATATAATGCAATAGATCCCGGTCCGTTTGCCGTAAGCCATCCAATGTGGCGATGGTAATTGGGAAAAAGCACACGAGTACAATGATAATCACTTTTGGCAACATACCGAAACCAAACCAGATGACGAGTAAAGGTGCTAAAACAATGATTGGAATGTTTTGCGATAAAATCAGAAGCGGATAAAAGGCTTCCTGTAATACGGGTAGACGGAATAGCAATATAGCGACTGCTAGCCCTACGAGTATGCCAATTGTATAACCGGTAAGAGTGAGACGGATGGTCGATAAGATGTGTCCGGAATAATGCGTCCATCCGTGCATCGCCTCTTGCCATACTTGCGTAGGGACGGGGAGCAGCCATGCTGGAATATCAAATAGGCGACCTGCTATTTCCCATAAGGTAAGTAAAAGGATGATGACCAATAAAGGTCGCCATCCTTTTTTTAATAAGTGGTTCAACGGTATTTCTCCGTCAATTTGTCCATGGAAGCGCCGTCTGGCTTATAAAATATTTTTACTTGTGAAATGATGCTTAGTGAGCCTTTTTCAATCATGCGCTCATTCATTTTTTGGACAATAGCTAGCAACTCCGTCAAGTTACCTTCCATTGTCGTTTCCAGCGGTGATACTTGATAAGGGACACCTGCCTCTTCAATGACTGCAATAGCAGCATCGACGTAGGGAATCACATCTTCGCCATTTGGCGTTTTCGGTATGATTTGAATACTAACGAGTGCGTTTGTCATAATAATTCCTCCTCATTTAGGTAAAAATTCATTGGTAAATGCGTCGTCTGCGATAAATTCACCGTCGAGTAAATTGTTGTCAGTCATCCATTCTGCATAGCCTTGCCAAATTTCAAGTTTTTGTTCACCCCAGCGCGGTGCATCGTCTTGGTATTTTGATGAAATCCATTGTTGACTCGCTTTGACCAGTTCTTCATCGAGATCAGGAACCGCTTTCGATAACATCGATGCCGCTTCATCTGGATTGTCAATGGCAAATTCATAGCCTTGCTTAACTGCCTTGACAAAAGCTCGAACCGTATCTGGGTTGTCACTAATCATTTTTTCACTCGTTGTAATGACAGGCGTATAATAGTCCAGCTTGTCAGAGAAATCTTTTAAATACTGCATGTTCAAGTCAATGCCCCGTAGTTCGGCTTCAATGCCTGTCCATGCATAGTAAATCCATGCGAAGTCAATATCACGTTCGACGGCTGTGAAAAAGTCTGAATTCCCCATGTTGATAATTTCAACCTGATTGATATCAGCCTGTTCTTTGTCCATTAATGAAGAGATGACGGCTTGTTCAACTGGAGCACCCCAGCCACCATATGTTTTACCTTCGTAATCCTTCGGTGATTCAATGCCGGCTTTCTTCAAAGAGGCAAATCCCGACGTATTATGCTGGAGAATCGCCGCGATTGACACGACTGGGATCTCTTGTGCACGCGCTTCTGTAATCGTTTCTTGTGCGCTGATGCCAAATTGTGCTTTTCCTGCTGCGACAAGTTGGTCAGCACCCGCTTCACCTGGAAGCATAATTTCCACGTCAAGCCCTTGTTCTTCAAAAAAGCCTTTTTCCTGTGCAACGTACAAGCCCGTGTGGTTTGTATTGGGCGTCCAATCTAGGACAAATTGGATTTTCTCTAATTCGCCATCTTTCTTCGATTCATTACTCTTATCGGTACCACACGCCGCCAGCAACAAACAAAGCATGACGAACAACAAAACTTTTCTCAAACCTATTCCTCCTCTTGGATTCATAGCAATTACGAGTGAACGGTTGCCCAAGGAACACAAAATACATCTCTTTTGAACACAAAAATGCGTTCTCCGGGCAACCGAAGAACGCATAAACAATAGACATGGCTAATGAGTATGTTCCCTCCGCTGGTGTCAACCAGATCAGGTTCTAAGGGTCTATACTTCCAAAGTATATCTCAACCAGTTCGACTGGTCCCCCCACATAATTGTAACTGTATGAATTTTTTATGATTAGTACATCTACTACTCTGCCACATCCGTGTGAATGAAGCAAGTCCAAACTTATAGAGTAGGGGATAAGTCGTAGCATCTCTCTATGTAAGTCGCGGCACTGCCGGGAAAATCCCCAGTCGGATTATGCGTCGTATTGTTTTCCACCTTCCGTCGAAAGTGCCCCCTACGCGGGACAGAGAAGTGCCGCCCCTCTGTGATTAGTAGTATAGTCATTTATGCTAGACAATATACTTGGGAATAGAAAAAAGACCGAGCACGGAGCTCGGTCTTTTCATATACCTTATTTACGCATCTTTTTAATTTCATCAGCTACAAACTGTACGCTTGTGCCAACAATAACTTGAATACTTTGTGATCCGACAACGTTGATGCCAGGTACACCAGTAGTTTTAATTTTGCTTTGATCAACTTTATTCATATCTTTTACTTCGATACGTAAGCGTGTTGCACAATGATCGACAGAAGTAACGTTAGCGTCTCCGCCTAGACCATCATAAATTGTAGCAGCCATGCCTGAGAATTTATTGCCTCCTGCTGCAACAGCTGCGCCGTCTCCATCTTGAATATTCTCATCATCTTCACGACCAGGAGTTTTCAGGTTGAATTTGACGATTAAGAAACGGAAAATCACATAGTAGATAACTGCAAACACTAAACCTTGAACGATTAACATGAAAGGTTGGTTGGCAATAGGTATTTTTAAACTCAAGACAAAGTCGACCAAACCAGCGCTGAAACCGAATCCGGCTGTCCATTGGAACGAAGCAGCGATGAATAGAGATAGACCTGTTAAAGCAGCATGCACTACATAAAGTGCAGGTGCTAAGAACATAAATGCAAATTCGATTGGTTCAGTAACACCTGTGAAGAATGCAGCAAAACCTGCTGCTAGCATTAATGATGCAGTTTGTTTTTTACGTTTTGTTTTAGCGGTATGATACATGGCAAGAGCAGCGGCCGGTAGACCAAACATCATAATAGGGAAGTAACCTGCTTGGTACATACCAGTAATACCTTTTGTACCATTACTAGCCCAGAAGTTAGGGATATCATTAATACCTGCAACGTCAAACCAGAAAACAGAGTTCAAAGCATGGTGTAAACCAGTTGGGATCAATAGACGGTTGAAGAAACCATATAGACCCGCACCAACAGCGCCAAGTCCACTAATTGCTTCACCGAAGTTAACCAATCCAGTATAAACAACTGGCCAGATAAAGAATAGTGCTGCAGAAGCAACTAGCATAGAAGCAGCTGTCATAATCGGAACTAATCGTTTACCACTAAAGAACGCCAATGCGGTTGGCAATTGAACATGACTAAAGCGATTGTACATAGCAGCAGCGATAAGACCAGAAAGAATACCGATAAATTGGTTAGCAATTTTTCCGAAGGCAGCATTTACTTCGGTAGGATCAATACCAAGCAGCATAGCTACAGTGTCAGTTGCTAGCAGTGTTGTGACAACTAGGAAACCGACTAAACCACTTAATGCGGCAGAGCCATCCTTATCCTTGGACATCCCAAGCGCGACACCGACGGCAAATAGGATAGACATATTGTCAATAATCGAGCTACCAGCCTTAATTAAGAAAGCGGCTGCTACGTTGCCAGAACCCCAACCAGTAGGGTCAATCCAGTACCCAATACCCATCAAAATAGCAGCTGCAGGTAATACAGCCACCGGTAGCATTAAAGAGCTTCCCAGCCTTTGAAAATATTTCATCATGATAAATCCACCCCTGTTTCTTGTTTTTTAAAATCGGAAAATAAAATATGATGACAAATCATGTTGCTACGGTTTTCGCAACCGTTCAATATGCAGTGCGATATAGCCTAATTCTTGTTCAGGTAAATCAACTTCATGTTCAGCGACTAATTCCTTCGCGACTTCGACTGCACAATTATAGGAAAGGGGAAACTTCTTTTTAATCATCACAAGCATTTCCTCATCCATTGTGTGCACGCCATAATTATTCATTCTTGCTAAGGTAAAGCGGAGATGCGTGATAAGACGATGGTAGGAAATGTCATCCTCTTCAATCGTAATCGTTAAATGCTTCTTGATTGACTGAACCATGTCTCGGATAATCGTTGTCTGCCGGACGGTATCGTGTAAATCACCTCCTTGTGGCTTCATCGTATGGATGTGTAGCGCAATAAAAGCCGCTTCGTCTTCAGGCATTTCTACCTGGCATTTCTCTTTTATATGTTGGATTGCCCAAAGACCAATTTCAAATTCTCTTCTGTAAAGGATTTTGATTTCATGTAATAGCTTATTATTTAAATGAATACCGTCCCTTACCCTTTCAATTGCAAAGGATAGGTGATCCGTTAAGACGATATGAATATGTTCGTTTAACTTGGTACCCATATGATCTTCTGCGTATGTAATGATTTCCTCAGAGATGGTAAAATGCTCTTCCGGAATTCGACTCAGCAGTTGCTGGAGCTTATCATTTTCTCTCATAACAAATATTTTTTCGATTTTGTCAGGGCTGACGATATCATTACGCTTTTTATTGAAAGCGATACCAGCACCAATCGCAATTTTTTCACGCTCACCGTCAAGGACGACAACAGCGTTATTATTGAGAATTTTTTTTACCTTCAACTGAAGGACACCTCCTCATTTAGTAGATTTACCTACGTTTGGCAAATCATTTAATACTGAAAACGAAGCTTCAACTACAGAAGTCTAGTCCTTTAGTAAGAAAGGCGGACCTTCAAACTAGGTACCCAACTTAATGAATCATCAAACTTCTGCTGAATGAAGCTAAGCTTTCAGTGGAAGTGTGTTATTTATTAGAAACAGTCATTACTAAGGTTTTCCCAGCAATGCCATCTTTCGTATGAGTGCATTGTATAGCCTTTTCACTGCTATTCGTAATGATAATTGGTGTGACAATACTTGTCGCATGTTCACGGATATAGTCTAAATCGACTTCGATAAGCGGTTGTGCAAGTGAAACGTTGTCACCAGTTTCTACTAAAGCTTTAAATCCCTTTCCTTGCAAAGTGACCGTTTCCAACCCGATGTGAATTAAAATTTCTGTACCATCACTTGTTCGGAGTCCGATTGCATGTTTCGAGTCAGAGATTAAAACGACTGTACCTTCAACAGGTGAGCGGAAAGTACCTTCAGTAGGAATGACAGCAACACCTTCACCCATCATTTTTTGACTGAATACTGGGTCGGGCACTTGGTCGAGTGGGATGATTTCTCCGTTAACGGGTGCGAAAATCTCTAATTTACGTTTTTTGAATAGGCCTGATAGCATGACTATTAACTCCTTTATAGTTGTGGGTATGAAGAATCAAAGGATCCACAGTTCATTATATTTTATCAATGAGAAATACAGAACATAAAAAGGCATGGGGTAACTGCGAAAGATAATTAAACCTTTCTCTGTTTACCACCATGCCTGATCGTATCAGTAACATGTGATCCGCTATTGAACTTCTAATTCGATAGTAGCACTTACATTTGGAAAATGCAATAGATGGATGAACTTTTTTTCGAAATCGTAAGTTTGTCGCACTATTTTATTCGAAAAACATTGCGGTAACAACAGATGTATTTTGTAGTTCCTTAGGCTTGAATTGAGCGATTAAGGGGCATGCTTGTATCGTGGAAAACTGAAGGAGGTATAGCACTGATGTCAATTAATAAAGAATTACAGGCCCTGAAAGAATTTAAGGGTACAAGTCGTTGTGTGTTAAGTGCATATGTCAATACGAATCCAGCCGATCCAGATCAGCTAAAAGGAGCATGGAGAATCCATTTAAAAAGTGGTTTGAAGCGAATCGAAGAATATATAACTGCTTCTAAGGACGACAATGAACTGAAGGCGTTTAAAGTAGTGAAGGAAAAAGTTATGAAAGAAATCGAGGATCATCAGAATGAATTACACAAAGGCGTCGTGATTTTTGCTTCAGAAAATCCTCGTTTGTGGTCGGTTCACTATGTACAGGTGCATGTACGAACGAGCTTTCATTGGGAGGATCATCCAGTAGTTGAAGAGATGGAATATATGTATAAGGCGTATCCAGAAGCCGGAATTGTCTTACCAAGTTTTGGGGAAGTACGTATACTAGATACGGCAATGGGCTTTTTGAATGATGAACTGATTTATGATTTCGAGCCAAATCTTCAGGGATGGGGTGATCGGAAGAAAGTGACAAAAGATGATCATCCTTCAATTGGAAGTAGTAAAGTAGACCAATTAGAACCTCGATTAAAAGAAAATTTGGGTCGCTTCTATAAAGGAATGGGTGAGATTGTGGATAAATTAAAGAAAGAACGTGGCTGGAAAGAGATTCATGTAGCTGGAGAAGCAGAATTGGCAAATGCCTTTGCTGAAATTTTGCGTGAAAAACCAGCAAGTTGTATTCACAAAAACCTAAACAACAGCAAGCCTTATGAAGTGCTGCATCAAATTTTTGAAAAATAATTATGTTCATCAAAAACTAACTTTCTCATTTTGTGAGGGGGTTAGTTTTTATTCTATCTGAAAATAGTTAAGGCATCCATGAATTCCTAAAGCGGGTTGAGAACACCTTGCCCATTAGACGAATATCATAGCAATGGATAAAGAAATGGGATAAAGTTTTGCCTGCTTTATGAAGAAGGGATGTGTGGGTGATGCAAATTTTTTATACAGTTCGTCAGGACGATACGATAAGTCAAATCGCCGAGCGCTGGGGGCTACCAATAACATCGTTGATTGCGGCGAACAATTTGATGCCACCGTATGCGCTCTCTATTGGGCAGCAATTGTCCATACCGCCTGGTGTTGATATATACCGTGTCCAGTCGGGCGATTCCGTATACAGGATTTCCCAACAATATGGTGTGCCAGTGGCGTTAATTGCCGAGGTGAATAGGTTAATGCCGCCGTATATTCTCCAAGTTGGTCAATTATTAAGAGTTCCGCCAGGTGTACCTTATTATGTTGTTCAGTCGGGGGATACATTGAATGGTATTGCTCGCCGTTACAATGTGGTACCGGCGGGTCAAAGTGGTTCGGAGTTGATTCAGAAGGTAAACGAACTTCCATCCACCGTGATTCAAGTCGGGATGAAGTTGAGCATTCCTTATGCCTTTGCTGGTGATTATGGTTTTATTGCTTATACATCCAATCGTGGAGGACAGTTCGATATTTGGACGATGAATTTACGTACGAGTGAGCAAAAGCAACTGACAAATGGAATAGGGGATGTTTTGTCACAACCGATGTGGTCACCCGATAGTAATCGGATTGCTTTTGTCGGAGAAAATAGGGTTCTCTATATTATTTACGTCACGACCGGACAAATCGCAGGGGTCGATCAGTTGGATGAAGGCGGAGATTTTAGTCTTGATTGGTCCCCGGATAGTTCCAGCGTGGCGTATACCGCTCGGGGCAACATTATGCTCTATAACGCTACGCTACATGCGGCGAAAATGATTGCACAGCCACAGGCATCTAACGTTGGATGGTTTCCAACTGGTACGGAATTGCTGTTTCAAGCGCCCGATGATTCAGGCACAAGTCAACTATTTCGAATCGCAACAGATGGTACCGATAGGCGACAAATTACCCGAAATACAGAAGGCCCTCTCCATGATGCACGTCTTTCTCCGGATGGAACTTTTGCCCTGTACACCACACCGGGTGCTAGTATTTCAATCATTTACACAGTAGAGCTTGCAACAGGACGTGTATTTGAAATAAAAGGCGGTCCATTGGCTAAAAATAATAATCCGACCTGGTCTCCAGATTCATTACAGATTGTCTATAGTGCAACGGCGTTTGACGATAGAGGGTATTTTTCACAACTGAGAACGGTTGAACGACAGGGAGAAAATGATCGAGTTTGGGCCATTTCGAATTGCTTTTCAACACCCGTAACCTGGTCCCCAGATGGTACAACAATTGGGTATTTATCTGGATGTCAGGAACAGCAAGCTGCCAATGAAATTTGGGTTATTAATCTAGCCCACCCTGCTCCGATTCAGCTTCTAGAAGGGGAGACAATACTTGCATTGCAGTGGTCTCCAAAACCTATTATAGATTTGGAAAAACAGGAGTTTACGAGCGAAGTTTTTGGAGTGAATTTTCAATACCCAGCGACTTGGCAAAGGGTAAATGATGTGAGATACGAAGGGGTTGATGGATTTTTTCAAATATCTGCTCTTTTCGGATCAGATAATATTGAGGAAGTTTGCCAAGCGGAAGCTTTCCAACAATTGATGCCCTATGGCTCGACGCCTCGAATGATACAATCAGAAAATCCGTACGAACAGACATGTACAATCTTGCCTTCCAGTGATCAGCCAGCGGAGATGATGGGGCAGGCCGCTTATATTGCAGCCTACCCAAGCCCGATGACAATCGATGGAATGAATTATAATTATTTTATCCTTTGGGCGGATAAGGAGCATATTGAAGACATAGTTTCTACTTTATTATTTTTGCCATAAAAATACGAAAAAAGCGTGCTCCTTTACGAAGGACCACGCTTTTTTCAATCCCCGCTAAGGGGGTGCACTCGGAAAATTTGATTATTTTTCATTACACAAACTGTTTTTCGACGATCTTGTTATACTCGTCAGTGCAGTTTGATAGGGCTGATCTGCGAAGCCACATGAACTGGATCGTCACAAGTAGTGAGGTGTGATCGTTTCCTGATGCAGTCAGTGTTCAAGTTGCACTTTCACAAAAAACTTATCTTTTACTGCTCGGTGTAACACTTGCTGACTAACCAATTTATTCGGTTTACAACTTGGTGAAAGGAATCCCAATAATAAATCTGATTCCTGACGAGTGTACCTTGCTAGCAAAACAAATTTTCCGCCAAGGCTGTGCAGTTCATCCGAAAAGTTAGTTTGTAGGTAGCTCGTCTACAAGTCTACATCTTCGGTTGTTTCACCTTGTAGTCTTTGTATACCCGGATGGAATAAAGATAAACCACTTGTTATAAAATTTTTTTTGGAGAATTGAATTCGAACCATATTCGATTCTACTTTCAATCATAGGCAACGAATCCCTAATCTAGATGCTAATGCAGATAATCATAATCACTCTTCAATCATCTCTTCATTGCTTGCGCCGGGTGGGACAATTGGGTAGACATTGGCTTCTTCGATTACTTCAAATTCCATAATAACTGGGCCATCAATGACGAAAGCCATCTTAATAATTGTTTCTGCTTCTTTTAAAGTGCTGGCAGACAAGCCGTGCGCACCAAATGTTTTAGCCATAGCCGCAAAATCGGGTGAACTAATCCGTACCGCAGAATAGCGATTATTGAGGAATAGCTGTTGCCATTGTCTGACCATACCAAGATAACCGTTTTTAAGAATAGCTACTTTGACGTTTAGACCAAGGTCAACGGCTGTCATGATTTCCTGTACATTCATTTGAAAGCTACCGTCCCCACTAATACAGACGACTTGTCTGTTAGGGAAGGCTACAGCGGCGCCGATTGCGGCAGGGAAGCCATAGCCCATCGTGCCGAGTCCACCCGATGTTAGAAAGGAGCGCGGTGTGCCAAATTGATAATGATGCGCTGTCCAAATTTGGTGTTGACCAACGTCAGTTGAGATAATTGCATCGCTGTTTGTTGCATTGTCGAGACAACGAATTACTTCTTGCGGCGTCAATTGTCCATCTTCTGAAGGTTTGAACGCCGGGGCGTGTTTGGCCCATGTGTTGATCTTGTCATGCCAAGCAGTATGATTTAGCTTGGGAATTCGATCAAGTATCCCCGATAATGCCTGTTCTACGGAGCCTTGCAGGGCGATATCAATTTCAATATTTTTATTTAACTCAGCATTATCAATATCGATTTGTATTTTAAAGGAATCGGGAGAGAAAGCTTTACGATTTCCCGAAACACGATCACTAAAGCGTACGCCAAGGCAAACAATGACATCTGCTGCTTGAATCGCGCGATTAGCCGCCACGGTTCCATGCATTCCAAGCATCCCGAGATGTAAGGGATGTTCGGATGGAAAAGCACCAATCCCCATTAAGGTAGCCACGACAGGAAAGTTACAGCGACTAATTAATTCTTGAAGCAAGCTAGAACTTTTTCCTGCTAAACTACCTCCACCTACTATTAATATAGGTTGTTTTGCTGTCACCAAGCGTTTGGTGATTGCCTCGAGTTTAGCATCGTTTATTTTGATGTTTGGTGTATAACCTTCTATATAAATAGATTGTTTCCCAGTATTTTCAAAAGGAGATTCAAGTAATGCTGTCATAATATCCTTGGGTAAATCTATGAGCACGGGACCAGGGCGACCCGTTGTTGCGATATGGAAGGCTTCTCTAATAATACGTGGTAAATCAGTTGGATCTGTCACAATATAATTTTGTTTTGTGACGGACATCGTCATACCGAAAATATCAACTTCTTGAAAGCTATCTAGGCCAAGTAGATGTGTCGGAACTTGACCGGTCAGGACGATCATTGGAACAGAATCCATATAGGCTGTCGCAATCCCTGTAATGGTGTTCGTCGCACCTGGTCCACTTGTTACCAACGTGACACCTGGCTTTCCTGTCGCTCGAGCGTAACCATCTGCAGCATGAGCCGCCGCTTGTTCATGCCGCACAAGTACATGCTGAATGCTATCACAATCAAATAAGGCATCATAAACAGGTAAGACTGCGCCACCGGGATAGCCAAAAATCGTGTCGACCTCCTGCTCTAGTAATAGTTGGATTAACATTTCAGCCCCATACAAAATAGATCACTCCCACATAGTTGTTTTTTAGATGAATAGTACTTTATCAGAACATTCGGAAAGATATTGTGATTTAAATCACAATCTTTGTTTTGAATAAAAAGTGAAAAAATGTTCATTCTACTATAGAAAAGAAAAATGAAGGAGGACATTTGATGAAAAAGCTTTCAATTATTACTGCTGCCCTGATCCTTAGTCTTTCGCTGATGGGTTGCGGTATGAATAAATCAAAAGACAATGCCGCGAATAATAATGTAGAGGACAAGGTGACAGACCAAGCAGAAACAGATATGACGACAAATGATGATGTAGTCAATAATGAAGAGAATCGACTAGAAGTAGCGGATGATGCCGCAGACCGTATTGCGGAAATGGAGGAAGTAGAAAGTGCTAATGTCATTGTCACAGACCATAACGCCTACGTCGCGGTTGTCTTGCATGAAGGAGTAGAAGGGACAACGCAAGTCGAGGATAAAATTGCGGAAAAAGCTAGGGAGGCTAACGCAGATTTTAACAATGTTTATGTGTCGATGAATCCAGACTTTGTTAAACAAACCACCGATTATGGAAATAAAATAAGAGCAGGTGAACCAGTAGAAGGACTCTTCGAGGAGTTTTCGGATACGGTCAAAAGAGTTTTTCCGGACGCTCATTAAAAATTGGATAAATAATCCAAATAATGGAATTAGAAGGAGTAAATTGTGGAATGTCAAGAGTTTCTACCTATATTCCTGAAAAAATAACGCAATTACGACAAATTTGTGACACTTCGCATTTTTTCCACCAATCGACAATATTTTCGCTTTAGTTGTTGTACGATAAGCAGGTTGCTTCAGACCAATCAAAGAACTCACAACTAGATTGAAGTAGAATAAATTATATGGAGGAAGAGTTGTGAAAATCGTATTAAGGAAAAAAGTATTGTCAATGAAGATTCGTAATAAAAGAAAAATAATGTATTTGAAGGCCGAACAATACGGCTTTACTCATCCTGAAGTTGTTGCTTACAGCCAAGACTTAGACGTTTTACTAAATAGATATCAAAAAATTGTATCGTAAATGGAAAACGATTAGCCTCTTTGCGAAGGGAGCTAATCGTTTTTTTATTGTCAATAAGAAACGATTGTATATTTATTCGTAAAATGTATGATTATTAATGATGGTGAAAAAAGAAAATGAAAGCGCTTTAATTATCTAAACATTTTAAATAGTGGTTGACTAGCACATTTGAACAGTGTACGATTACGGATAATTATTGCTGCGAAATAACTAGAGATAAAGCGAGCAATAAAGAAAAAAGGGGGAACATGGCATGAAGGGTAGTTGGTTAAAATATGCAGTGGCACTATTGAGTGTCGTATTCATCCTTGCTGCATGTGGTGGTGGCGAAACAGATAAAGCAGCCGATACGCCAAATGATGATAATAAAGGGACAGCAACAGAAAAATATAAAGTGGGCATGACGCAAATCGTTGAGCATCCCTCTTTGAATGCAGCTACAGAAGGCTTTAAAAAGGCTTTGGCAGACGCGGGTCTTGACGTTGAGTATGTTGAGAAAAATGCACAGAATGATAACAGTGCCAATACAACGATCGCTAATGATTTAGTCAGTTCAGATGTTGACTTAATTTTTGCTAACTCGACACCGAGTGCGCAAGCAGTTGCAGTTGCAACACAGGAAATTCCGATTGTCTTCACATCAGTGACAGATGCAGTAAGTGCTGAGCTTGTTGCATCCATGGAAAGCCCAGGTGGTAATGTAACAGGGACAATTGATAACCATCCAGAAGCAATTTCAACAACTATGAAGTTTATGAAAGAAGAGTTAGGCGTAAAAAATGTTGGGATGGTTTTTAATGCGGGAGAGCAAAATTCACGTGCTCAAGTAGATGCAGTGAAAGAAATCTTGCAAGATATGGATATGGAAGTGAAGGAGGCGCCTGTTGCAACATCAGCAGACGTTAAGCAAGCAACGGAATCATTGGTTGGGAAAGTAGATGCATTTTATATCATTACGGATAATACAGTTGTATCGGCACTTGAATCAGTTATCGATGTTGCGAATAGCAATCAGATTCCACTGCTCGTTGGTGAATTCGACTCTGTAAAACGCGGTGGTTTAGCTGCATTTGGTTTCGAATATGCTGATATCGGCTATGAAGCAGGTCAAATGGCTGTTAAAATCCTCAAAGGTGAAAGCAAGCCAGCTGATTTACCTGTTCAAATTCCACAAAATTTGAGATTTGTAATGAATAAAGCAACAGCTGAAATACTTGGTCTTGAGATTAAAGACGAATGGAATGCTGAATTTACTGAATAAATAGGAGATGGTTTTGCATGTTTTCAGCTGTTTTTGGATCAGTTGAGCAAGGAATCATCTATGCAATTATGGCACTCGGAGTGTATCTCACATTCCGAGTGTTAGATTTTCCGGACTTAACGGTGGATGGAAGTTTTGTAACTGGAGCGGGTGTTGCGGCCACGATGATTTTCTTTGGCTACCACCCACTACTCGCGACAGCAGTTGCCATTGTGATTGGCTTTATTGCAGGCTGCGTAACGGGGCTCTTGCATACAAAAG
Organism: Sporosarcina beigongshangi; assembly: GCF_033485195.1. NCBI lineage: Bacteria > Bacillati > Bacillota > Bacilli > Caryophanales > Caryophanaceae > Sporosarcina > Sporosarcina beigongshangi. Next base: position 19,333 of record NZ_JAWLIR010000011.1, on the reverse strand, counting down.
GAAAAATTAATCCGCTATTAGCAGGAATCTTGATGATGATTGCCTTGTACTCAATTAACTTAAGAATAATGGGTCTGACGTCAGAAAATTCTGTTGGACGCCCTAATATTCCTTTATTAAATGCGGAAACGCTATTTAGTAAGTTTAATGCTTTTTGGAGTACACTCGGCATTGATGAAGCTATTAATCAATTTTTCGCTATGTTAGGCGTGAAATATTTGCCTTCTACATGGGGAACCTTATTTTTAATGTTAATTGTAACTTTACTTATTAAATTTGTTGTCGATTGGTTTTTACAAACAGAAGTTGGCCTCGCTATACGGGCAACAGGCAATAATAAAAAAATGATTCGTAGTTTTTCCGCGAATACAGATACACTCATTATTCTTGGATTAGGTTTATCAAATGGACTTGTTGCCTTCTCGGGTGCTCTAATTGCCCAATACTCCAAGTTTTCCGATATCGGAATGGGCATTGGGATGATTATCATTGGTTTAGCCTCTGTTATTATTGGAGAAGCCATTTTTGGAACAAAAACCATTGTGCGCACGACGATAGCGGTTGTTGTAGGTGCCATTATTTATAGAATTATTATTGGCTTGGCTCTGCGCGTTGAATTTTTGGATGCGGGTGACATGAAATTGATCACAGCGGTGATTGTTATCCTAGCACTGATATTGCCACAATTCATTGAGAGAAAACGTGAGAAAAATAGAAAAGCAAGACGTCACGCTGAGCGAATAGCGGGTTAATATCTTAAGCTGAAGAAGGAGGGCGATCCCATTGCTGAAACTCCAGCAGATTAATAAAGTATTCAATGAGGCAACGCCTGATGAAAAAATTGCGCTTGATCAAATCAATTTACATTTGAAATCCGGGGATTTTGTGACTGTCATTGGTAGTAACGGCGCAGGAAAATCGACGATGATGAATATGATTTCTGGCGCACTGACACCTGATTTCGGAACCATTGAAATCGATGGAGAAAATGTTGTGAAGCTACCTGAATATAAAAGGTCGATTAAAATTGGACGAGTTTTCCAGGATCCGATGGCCGGAACTGCCCCTGCAATGTCCATTGAGGAAAATTTGGCGATGGCTTATTCTCGTAATCGAAAGCGTGGGTTACGAAAAGGTGTCGATAAGAAACGCCGAGAATTTTTCCGGACTTCACTTGAAACGCTCCATTTGAATTTAGAAAATCGGATGAATGCAAAAGTAGGAATGCTGTCAGGTGGAGAACGCCAGGCGCTTTCATTGCTAATGGCAACGTTCACTCAACCGTCTATCTTATTGCTAGATGAACATACGGCTGCCCTTGATCCGTCGAGAGCAGAATTGATTACGAATTTAACAAAGCAACTCGTTGAAAAGGATCAATTGACAACGTTAATGGTCACGCATAATATGCAGCAGGCGATGGATTTAGGTAACCGACTTATTATGATGGATAAAGGCCAGATTATTTTAGAAGTCGAAGCTGAAGAGAAGAAGCAGTTAACGATTGAAAAGCTAATGGCTGAATTCCAACGCATTCGCGGTGAAAAGCTAAACAGCGACGCGGCGCTACTATCTGTGTGAGATGAAAAGACATGACTTGTTGTGTAGTTGACAACGGGTTATGTCTTTTTTTTGTTGAAGAGGTAACTCAATTTGCCTGGAGGGTAGTCGAATTTGCCAATCTCATCACCTGAGCAACGTTTATCCGGATAACTGATATAATAGGGAGAGATATTATAAAGAAAAAGGTGTTTTATGATGAAGAAGTTTATTATTATCGGGGCTGGGATTTTAGGTGCGTCGACGGCGTATCATTTGGCGAAGGCAGGTGCTGATGTTCAAGTTATTGACCGTAAAGATGAAGGACAAGCTACGGATGCGGCAGCGGGAATTATTTGTCCGTGGCTGTCCCAGCGAAGAAATAAAGCTTGGTATGCGCTAGCCAAGGGGGGAGCTGCCTATTATCAGTCACTTATTATTCAACTTGAAGAAGATGGGGAGATGGATACAGGGTATCGAGCGGTCGGGGCCATTAGTTTGCATACAGATGCCAGTAAACTCGACAAAATGGCAGAGCGTGCAATGATAAAACGACAGGATGCGCCTGAAATAGGTGATATTCGTCAATTGAATGCAATGGATACATCGGCTTGCTTCCCGCCGTTATCTTCAGACTATGCTTCTGTTCATATCGGTGGGGCGGCTCGTGTCAATGGGCGTGATTTACGAGATGCACTTATTCGCGCAGCAACAAAGCATGGTGCTACATTTATGCATGGTTCGGCAACGCTAATTGCAGCAAATAATGAAATAACAGGAGTGCGAGTAGACGAGCAATCATATAGTGCGGATAGTGTTATTGTGACAGCTGGTGCTTGGGCGGCGGAATTATTGGCGCCAATCGGTATTAATTTGCAGATAAGTGCTCAAAAAGCACAAATTGTTCATCTACAATTAGACCATTGGCAGACGAATGAATGGCCTGTCGTTATGCCGCCTTCAGATCAATATATTTTGGCGTTTGACAATGGGAAGGTAGTAATTGGAGCGACACATGAAGATGATGTTCAATTCGATCAGCGTCTAACGGCAGGTGGCTTACATGAAGTGTTGGATAAAGCATTGAAAGTTGCGCCTGGGTTAGCTGATGCTACATTTAGTGAAGCACGCGTGGGCTATCGCCCGTTTACACCTGGCTTTCTGCCGATTATTGGCGAAGTACCAGGAGTGAAAGGTTTACTTTTGGCCAATGGATTAGGAGCGTCAGGCCTAACAGTTGGGCCATTTCTTGGTCAGCAACTTGCACAACTTGCACTAGGTGAACGGGTTGATATTGATCTGGAATTGTATGATGTCGCAGGTGCTATTGTAACTAGCTAACAAATTTACTGGCTTTTCTGATGTATTTATTTCTATTGTGTGAACAAACGAAAAAGCTGATATAATCACGTTTATGTAAGCAATTAGATAATTATTGATGTTTTCAGAACAATGGTTCATTTCCGTAAAGAGTATCCTTTCCTTTTTCAGTACATAAGCTATGTGGAACTTGAAGAATGGAGGGATACGAATGATGGACTTTGTGAATTTACATGCGATTATGGATAATTACCGTAGGCAGACACAACGACGCAGAATGACAAGTGGAGAAAAACGGGCACTTTCATTACGGAAAGAGGACCAACGACTGAACGGGCAAAAGTCCTGACAGTCGTTGTTTTTTATGTTGTCTAGCATTTTTGGAAAAGCTGAAGAAATTGATATGAGGCATATAATTAAAATTATTCATACATACTAACCAAATGGTGTTTGAAAACCTGGCTAACTCGTGTTAATTATTTTGTTGCAATCGATTAAACATTTGTTTATAATGTAAACAAGAGTTTAACGAGATTCAGCAGAAGTAGTTTCTGTTGCTATTAAGTGAGTGGATGAATGCGAAAACGCATATAAGCCAAAGAGGCACAAAAACCCTGCTGATTCAACATTTGAACTCAATTATGCCGAGGTGTAATTGATAAAGGGGTGATGGTATTGAGCGAAAAGGAAGCGGCAATTGTTGAGCTTCTTCGAAAAAATCCATTTTTGACCCAACAGGATATGGCTGATCAGCTAGCTATGTCACGGCCGGCGCTTGCCAATCTTATTTCAGGATTGACAAGGCGCGGCGTGATTACCGGGCGTGCTTATATTTTATCTGAGGACAATGAAGTGGTTTGTATCGGCGGAGCGAATGTCGATCGGAAATTCCATCTAAAGGATGCTACACAGTTAGGCACTTCAAATCCATCATCTATGTCTGTAGCTGTCGGGGGAGTTGCTCGCAATATTGCAGATAATCTCGGGCGGCTCGATCATTCGGTCCGATTATTAACGGTTGCAGCTAATGACGCGGATTGGCAGTTGATTGAACAAGAGTCGGCAGACTATATGGATGTGAAGTCGGTTGGATTATTGCCGGGGCATTCTACAGGCTCTTATTCGGCGGTGCTTAGTCCGGACGGGGAATTGGTTGTTGCGATGGCGAATATGGATGTCTACGAAGCGTTGTCGGTTGACTATATCGAAAGCAATGATCGATTGATTGCCAATGCTGCATTAGTAGTGATGGATTTGAATTGTCCAAAAGAAACAGTAGAATTTGTCAAAAGTCGTGCAGTATTACATGGTAGAGGCTTAGCCATTGTCCCTGTTTCCTCTCCGAAAATGACGCGAATGCCAGATAATCTGGAAGGTGTTACTTGGTTCATCTGCAATCAGGATGAGGCTGAAGCTTATACAGGACAGTTAATTCAAACTGAAGCCGATTGGGAAAGTGCGGTGCGTAAATTGTTCGAAGTGGGTGCAGAGAACGTTGTCGTAACAGCTGGTTCCAAGGGTGTCATGGCCGGAAAACGTGGCGGAGAAGTAAAACGTTATACAGCGATGGCTGGTGTATCGGTGGAAGATGTTACTGGAGCGGGCGATGCATTTGTTTCGGGTGTTTTGCACGGGCATTTAGAAGGTATGGATACAAGTGAGGCGATTCACTGCGGATTGGTCAATGCCGCAAAAACGCTTGAATCATCGTATACAGTACGACCGGAATTATCAAAAGCGCAGCTTACAATCGAATTGGAGGAATACTAATGGAAAAATATTTATCTTACTCAGCAGAAGTACAAGAAGCAATGGCACAAGGAAAGCCGGTTGTTGCACTTGAATCGACAATCATTTCACACGGTATGCCGTACCCGCAAAACGTTAAAACAGCACGTGAAGTGGAACAAATTATCCGTGATAACGGTGCAGTTCCTGCAACAATCGCAATTATCGACGGAATGATTAAAATCGGTCTTTCTGATGAAGAGCTTGAAATGTTCGGAAATAGTCAAGGTGTGGCGAAAGTTTCACGCCGTGATATCGGTTACTTAATCGCGACGAAGCAATTAGGCGCGACGACAGTTGCTGCAACAATGATCTGTGCAGAACTTGCGGGTATTCATATCTTCGTAACGGGCGGTATTGGTGGCGTTCACCGTGGAGCGGAAACAACGATGGATATTTCTGCTGACTTGGATGAGCTTGCACAAACAAATGTGGCGGTCGTCTGTGCAGGTGCGAAATCAATCCTCGACATCGGACTGACGCTTGAATACTTGGAAACAAAAGGTGTACCGGTTGTCGGCTATGGAACAGATAAAATGCCAGCATTCTATACGCCATCAAGTGAATTCGGCTTGAGCTTACGTGCAGATAATGTTACTACGGTTGCAGATATGCTTCGTGCGAAATGGGAGCTTGGCTTGCAAGGTGGAGCTGTAATTGCCAACCCAATCCCAGAGGCAGATGCAATGGAAGAAAGCTTCATTAACGGCATTATTAAAACGGCATTAGACGAAGCAAACGCAAAAGGCATTGCTGGTAAAGATGTAACGCCGTTCATGCTTGGTAAAGTGAAGGAACTAACAGATGGTACGAGCCTGGATGCTAACATCGCTTTAGTGAAAAACAACGCTGTGATTGGTGCGCAAATCGCAGTTGCATTTAACGGAAAATAAAATCATAAAGGAATCGTCGTTTCTTCAAATGAAGAACGACGATTTTTTCTATTTTCGGGTTATGGGGGATATTTGCACATTAGCCATTGTATTCACAATAAAAGGTGCTTAAATCTGAAATAGTTCAGATTTAAGCACCTTTTATTTGCGCGAAACGCATTGATAAAGATGAGAAACTATGGTAAATTAGTATAGAAACTCATTATTTTTATATAAGTATATAATTAACCTAATTATATTATATAGTATAAAGTCTCTTTGGTCAACACTTATTTTAATAAAGGAGTGTTTTGTATGAATATGGAAATCAAGCGGGAGCAACAACGAGTGAACGAAGTAATGGAGATAATTACAGAGCAGGCGAGTAAGCTGGAGGATGAAACCGGTCGGAGGCGTAAAGAAGTAGTTGATTTTCGTAAACACTTTTGGGATGACGTCAAGATTAACACGGATACTTTTGATGATTATTTGGAAACAATCATTGGCTTGAGACAACAAAGTCAAACGATGGCGGTAAATGAAAGTACACATCGACAAGCTTCCAAGCGCTTGTCAGAGTTACGCCGTATGCAGGAGGTACCTTATTTTGGTCGGATTGATGTACTCGAAGAGGGAGGGCCTGCCGCGGAACGTATTTACATCGGTGTCTCTACGCTCATGGATGAAACTGGAGAGGACTTCCTCATCTATGATTGGCGTGCACCGATTTCAAGTGTCTACTATGATTATGGGCCGGGTCCGGTTGAATATTCGACACCCGGAGGAATGATTTGTGGATTGTTGGAGAAAAAGTGGCAATATATGATCCGTGGTGGTCGGATTGAATCGATGTTCGATACGAGCCTCACCATTGGAGATGAGATTTTGCAGCAGGTACTTGGCAAAGGAACAAACAAATATTTGAACAGTATAGTGGCCACCATACAACAGGAGCAAAATCGAATTATACGGCATGATCATGGACGTCTATTGATTGTTCAAGGGGTAGCTGGCAGTGGTAAAACATCAGCTGCTCTGCAACGGATAGCTTACTTGCTCTACAAGTATCGAGATCGTCTGAAAGCCGATCAAATCATTCTATTTTCGCCTAATGCGATGTTTAACAGTTACGTATCCACAGTATTGCCCGAGCTTGGGGAAGAAAATATGCAACAAGTTACATTTCAAGAGTACTTGAACCATCGACTAAGTGGGGCATTTCAAGTCGAAAATGTATACGAGCAACTGGAATTTGTCTTAACTGCATATGAAGATGCCTCCTATAATACTAGGGTTGAAAGCATTCGGTTTAAGGCGTCTCCTCGTTTTTTTGAGTCTATTCAAACATATAGACAATCGCTAGAGCAGTCCGGCATGGTCTTTAAGGGGATTAAATTTAGAGGGGAACCCATTGTCTCTGCTAAACAAATGACGGAAAGATTTTATAGTGAAGATACGTCAGTTCGCTTTTATAACAGAATTGAGAGGTTAACGGAGTGGCTAAACGCCCGAATTGATGAAGTAGAGATGCGAGAACTGACTAAGCCTTGGGTGCAGGATGAAATCGAGCTTCTCAGTGATGAAGATTATCGGAAGATTCGCAGCCAATTGGAGAAAAAACACAATCACAAGGAAGAGGCATTTGATAATTATGAGGATGAGGTCGAAGTACTTAGCCGATTAATTGTTCGTAAAAAACTAAGAAGCCTCCGTAAACGGATTCAGGCGCTTCAATTTATCAACATGAAGGGGATATACAAGCAGCTTTTCGCCAATCCAATGCTGATGGAATCATGGATGGAGGGGAATACACCTGACAATTGGGCAGATATTTGCCAGTTGTCTGTGAGAATGCTGAACGAAGGCAAACTGTTTTACGAGGATGCTACTCCATTTTTACTTTTGCAAGAGCTAATTCATGGCTTTCAGATGAACAGCTCTATCAAACATTTACTTGTAGATGAAGCGCAAGATTATTCTTCGTTTCAATTCGAGTTTTTAAAGCGGTTATTTCCTGCGGCAAAGATGACTGTCCTAGGTGATTTTAATCAGGCGATATTTGCACATGCCAGCGAAGCGGTCGATTTCCATACGCTTACTAGCTTATATGGACCCGAAGAAACGGAAGGAATCACTTTGACTCGAAGTTACAGATCCACAAAACCTATTGTCGAATTTACACGAGGACTCATCCCTAACGGTGAGCAGATTACAGCTTTTGAACGCGACGGTGAGAAGCCTGTTCTGACGCAATTGGCGAATCACGCCGAACTGCACCGCTGTATCGCTTCTAAGATCTCAGACTTGAGGAAGCAGAGCTATCATACGATTGCGATTATATGTAAATCTGCGGCTGAGAGTACTGTGGCATATGAAGCGCTAAGTGGCATTGAAGAAATTAAGCTTGTGAAAAGTGGTTCAATTGAATATGAGCAAGGCGTTGTTGTCATACCTGCGTACTTAGCGAAAGGAATCGAATTCGACGCCGTTATTATTTATGACGCATCGGAACAGGTATATAGTGATGACAGCCTTAGAAGATTGTTCTATACCGCCTGTACCCGAGCTATGCACTACTTGCAGCTTTACAGTGTAGGCGAACCGAGCCCTTTTTTGCTTGATATTGCGCCAGAGAGTGTAGTGAAGAATTAAGCAAGGGTGTCCGGAACCGGTAAAAAGCAAAAAGTTGATCTCTATCGTCACGCCGGACTAACCGTCACGCCAATAGTAGATCAACTTTTTTATAAAGAGGATTATCACCAAAATGCCTCCTCTTTAGCTATAATGAAAGTATAATTTATGAAACCCATTTCAGAGCAAGCGGAAAAATTAAAACTTTTAAAAATATGTTTTTATTGGGGCGAGGTGAGGATAGAGATGACGAATATTAAAGATTTGGCAAAGATTGCTGAGGTATCAGTAACAACTGTTTCCCGGGTGTTAAACAATCATCCCTATGTAAGTGAGGAAAAAAGGAATGCTGTATTAAAGGCTATAAAAGTTACTAATTACAATAGGAATATCAATGCCGTCCATCTGAGTAGAGGGAAAACGAAGCTGATAGGTGTTGTTCTCCCGTTTTCCGATCATCCTTATTTTTCCTTGTTATTGAAGGGGATTGCCAAGCAAGCATTAGTCAATAACTATTATTTAGTTTTATTCCAAACCGATTATATGGAAAAAAAAGAAATGGATGCATTACAAATGCTAAAAGAAAAGCAAATTGATGGGCTGATTATTTGTTCGAGAACCTGTGATATGGAATTAATAGAAGAGCATCAGCAGTATGGTCCAATCGTCTTATCTGAAGACGTGAAAGGGAAAACAATTTCGACTACCTTTGTCAATCACTACGAAATATTTTTCAATGCATTGGAGTATTTGTATCGGAAAGGTCATAGGAAAATTGGCTATTCTGTTGGCAGAAGCTCAGGACCGAGTAGTTTTAATAGAGAGCTAGCTTATAGGGAGTTCCATGAGAAATACGGTTTGCCCTATGTCCCGGAATATATGATTGACGAGTGCTTCTATTTTGAGGATGGCGAAAAAGTCATTAATAAAGTGAAAAAAATGGCTATACCACCGACGGCTTTGCTAGTAACAGGTGACCAAGTTGCAGCCGGTATCGTAATTTGCTGTCAACAACAGCAAATAGCAATACCAAACGATCTAGCTATATGTAGTTTTGACAATCAACCTATAGCGAAGATGATGAACATTACAACAATCGAAATTCCTGTTATAGAAATGGGAAGTGACCTTTTCCACCAGGCAATCAATAAAGAAATATCCAATAAGGAAATAGCCGTGAAATTGATTGAGAGAGGGACTGTATAATTAGAGGTACCATCGAGGTGATGAAGAGTAATACTGTTATCAGTGCTCGAATTGTAATAGCATTTATTCAAACTTCTTGTAGCATAGATGCTAGTCATTTTGTTGTCTGCTATCTACTTGTTTGGTAACCTGTAGCTAGTGAATAGAGAAGGGGTCAAACTAAATTGAAGTTAATTTCTTGGAATGTCAATGGCTTACGAGCTTGTGTACGTAAAGGGTTTTTAGACTATTTTAATGAAGTCAACGCGGATGTTTTCTGTGTGCAGGAGACGAAGTTGCAGGAAGGTCAAATCGATTTGCAGTTGGATGGTTATCATCAGTATTGGAATTATGCTGTTAAAAAAGGTTATTCAGGGACGGCCGTGTTTACAAAAGAGCAACCGCTATCTGTGAAATACGGTGTGGGAGATGCAGACGTGGAAGCCGAAGGACGGATTCTCACATTAGAATTTGAGCAATTTTACTTAGTAAACGTTTACGCACCTAACGCCCAGCGTGACTTGGCGCGATTGCCTTTTCGCCTTGAGTGGGAAGAGGCCATGCGGGCATACTTGAAGGAACTTGATCAGCATAAGCCGGTTATTTTATGTGGCGATCTGAATGTAGCGCACGAAGAGATTGATATTCGCAATGTTAAATCGAATATCGGTAATTCAGGATTTACTTTTGAAGAGCGGGGCAAGATGACGGTGTTGTTAGCAGAAGGATTTGTTGACACGTTCAGGTATTTTCATCCTACTCAAGGAGACGCCTATACGTGGTGGTCGTATATGAATAAAGTGCGGGAGCGTAATATTGGCTGGCGTATTGATTATTTCATCGCATCGAATCGTCTGGAACCTTTACTAAAAGATGCAACTATTCATCCACATATTATGGGTAGTGATCATTGCCCGATTGTTTTGGAAGTTCAATTATAAGGAGGTCTAACATGATTGCTACTATTGAACAGTATGAGCAAGGATACGTTGCTTGTAGTGAACGCCATATTAAGCATTCCGCGCAAGAAGTTTGGGCAATGCTGACGGATAATGCAAAATTGGACAAGTGGTTTGAAGAGCTGCGTGTCGGAGAACTTCGTGAAGGTGGATTTATGAAGTTCGACATGTCAGAAGGAAAGTTTGAAGAATTGGAGATATTAGCGTACGCTGTGCACGCAATTTTAGAATTTGATTGGTTTGGCGATAGGGTTCGGTTTGAACTACAGCCAGAGCAGGAAGGCTGTTTGTTAATTTTTAAAGAGTATTTTAGCGTAATCACTGATCAAACCATCAAAGACTTGGCGGGGTGGCATGTTTGTTTGAATGTGATTGAGTCATTGCTCAAAAATGAGCCCATTCATTCCAGAGTAGATGACTGGCAGGAGTGGCACCAGCAATATGAACAAATCATGCAGCCGTTGAAAATAACTGATTGAGTATCATGTATTAAAGAGAGCTTCCAATTCGGAAGCTCTTTTTAATGCTATTGTTTACAAATCTGATGATGCTACTTGCTTTCCGGTGATAGTACAAAGACGTTTTTTCCAGCTTTCATTCCAGCGAGTAAGACAACGATAGATGCTACGATGAGAATGAGCATAGGCATTGTCCAACCCGCCGTAAAGTCGTGCAATAAGCCAAACAATACAGGTCCGACAGCGGCGAGTGCGTAGCCGAAGGACTGTGCCATGCCTGACAAATTAGCCGCTTCCTGCGCTGTCCGTGTGCGCAATGTGAAGAACATCATCGCCAGTCCAAATGCCGCCCCACCCGCCAAGCCAATCATAATCATCCATAATGCGGTGAGGGAAGTGATATTTAATAGAACACCACCATACCCGAGGATATATAAAGTGGTGACGCCAACGACAATCATGCGCTGATCTTTCACTTTTCCAGCAATGATAGGAATAATAAACGTAATAGGAAGCTGAGAAAATTGCAGTAGGGAGACTAGCCAGCCAGCACTATCTGCACTAATGCCTTGTGCTTTTAATACTTCAGGTAGCCAGGCCGAAGTTGTATAAAAAAGTAGCGATTGGAAGCCCATGAACAAAGTGACACTCCAGGCAAGGGGAGAGCGCCATAAAGGAATTTTTTCCTTTGCTACTTCGGGTACAGCTGCCAAGCGTTTGTTTTTTAATTGCGGTAGCCAAACCAACAAAGCAATGAGTGCTAGCATCGACCACATTCCTAATGCACCTTGCCAACCAAATGATGTTTGAGCGAGTGGCACACTGACGCCGATTGCAATCGAGGCCGAGAGATTCATAGATACGGAATAAATACCTGTCATCAGCCCGATTTGCAATGGGAAACTGAGCTTTATTAAACTAGGCAAAAGCACATTTCCAAAGGCGATGGCTAGTCCAAGTAGAAACGTTCCGATGAGTAAAGTGGGTACTGTTCCTAGCGAGCGAATAATAATCCCTGCTGTCAATAAAATAAGCGAACAGAATAAAGTGAGCTCCATCCCAAAGCGTCGTGCTAGCCTTGGTGCAAACGGTGAAATGATCGCAAATGCTAGTAAGGGGATTGTTGTCAAGAATCCTGCTAAGACATTCGAAATCCCCAGGCTATCCCTAATGGAAGAAATGAGGGGGCCAACAGTTGTTAACGGTGAGCGAAGCGTCAGTGCGATAAACACAATCCCGATTAGTAGAAACCAAGTATTGCGTGTGAATTTTAATCTTCTAGATACATGCTGAGTAGTCAAAATAAGTCCTCCAAAATATAGTTATATCCTTAACCATAACATACTCGCTCTAACATGCTTATTCATTGAATTGAAGGAATCATTATTTAATTTTTATGAGCATCGAAACATGCTATACTATTACCATTCTAATAAAATTCACTCGTATAATAGCAGGAATATGGCCTGCGAGTTTCTACCGATTTGCCGTAAACAAATCGACTATGGGCGGCAACGGATTGACAGGAGTCTATCTCCTGTTCTTTCCCATTCGACAAATAAGCTCGAATGACATTGCTCCACTCATGGTATGAATGGATGCACGGTCATAGGGCTTATTTTTTTGGTCCTTGATTGTGAAAATAACAGGGAGGAATAACAGCATGAAGTTGCTACAAGAGAAAATTGTACAGGATGGTAAAGTATTATCGGATCAAGTTTTAAAAGTGGATACGTTTTTGAATCATCAAATTGACCCGCCGCTTATGCAGGCGATTGGCGAGGAGTTTGCAGCACGATTCAAAGATGCTGGTATTACAAAAATTTTAACAATCGAATCGTCTGGCATTGCGCCTGCAATGATGGCAGGACTTGTATTAGGTGTTTCTGTTATTTTTGCTAGAAAGCGCAAGTCGTTGACGTTAATCGACCATTTATATACAGCAAGTGTTCATTCATTTACCAAAAAAGAGACGAACGAAATTTCAGTTTCGAAGGATTTTATTACAAGTGAAGATACAGTACTGCTGATTGATGATTTTTTGGCGAATGGACAGGCTGTTCTTGGTTTGCTCGATATCATTGAGCAGGCAGAGGCAAAGCTTGCAGGTGTCGGCATTGTGATCGAGAAAGGCTTCCAGCCTGGTGGTTCACTAATCCGCGAACGTGGTATCCGTGTGGAGTCATTAGCGATTATTGCTTCACTTGAAAACGGACAAGTAACGTTTACTGAGGAGGATGAACTTCAGTGAATAATCCCATTAAGGCCACGGCATTAGGCCTCCAACATGTATTAGCGATGTATGCGGGGGCAGTCCTCGTACCGCTCATTGTAGGTGCAGAACTTGGCCTCACATCGACACAATTGACGTATCTTGTATCCATCGATATTTTAATGTGTGGGGTTGCTACGATTTTACAAATTATGAATAATCGTTTCTTTGGTATCGGATTACCTGTAGTTTTAGGCTGTACGTTTACAGCAGTAGGGCCAATGATTGCTATTGGTGGCGAATTTGGTATTACCGCAATCTATGGGGCTATCATTGTGTCTGGGCTGTTCGTCATTGTCATTAGTCGATTTTTTGGTAAGCTTGTACGGTTTTTCCCGCCTGTTGTCACAGGTTCTGTCGTGACGATTATCGGAATTACATTGATCCCTGTTGCGATTAATAATATGGGCGGCGGACAGGGTGCGAGTGATTTCGGCTCGATGGCGAATGTGTCATTATCATTCGGAACATTGTTATTCATCATTTTGGTCTATAAATTTTCTACGGGCTTCATGCGCGCGATTTCTATCTTACTAGGGTTAGTTGCAGGAACGGTTGCTGCGACATTTATGGGGATGGTAGATTTCACAGCTGTTCGGGATGCATCGTATATTCATATGGTAGAGCCATTTTACTTCGGTCTACCGACGTTCGAGTGGTCGGCCATCGTGACGATGATTTTAGTCGCTATGGTTTCATTGGTCGAATCAACAGGTGTGTACTTTGCGCTAGGGGATATTTGTGAACGAGATATTAAAAAGGAAGATCTTGAAAAAGGGTATCGTGCAGAAGGAATTGCCGTCTTGCTCGGTGGGATTTTCAATGCCTTTCCTTATACAACGTTCTCGCAAAATGTCGGCTTGCTGCAAATGTCAGGTGTCAGATCACGAAAAATCATTTTAATTACGGGTATCATGCTTATTACAATGGGGTTTGTTCCAAAAATTGCTGCGCTGACAACCATTATTCCAGTCGCTGTTCTAGGTGGGGCGATGCTTGCCATGTTTGGAATGGTTGTAGCACAAGGTATTAAAATGTTAAGCAAAGTGATTGGCGATTCGCAGGACAACTCTATGATTATTGCTTGTTCAATTGGGCTTGGACTTGGTGTAACAGTTGCACCTGAACTATTCGCACAATTTCCTTCGGGCCTCCGTATTTTAACGAGCAATGGCATCGTCGCGGGAAGTGTAACGGCGATTGCTTTGAATATTTTATTTAATATGATTCCTTCAAGAAAGAAAAACTTGGTGTAATTAATTCTCCTCCAGTCTACAAAATAGATTGGAGGATTTTTTTGAAAGAGCGAAATCTGGAAATTTGGGTGTTAAATGACAAGTTGAAACGTAACCGTATACTATGGAATTGTAGTATGTGAAAACTTAACTAGACATATGGTGCTGGATATGCAAGGATATACATCATAAAGTGGAAACAATAGCATCTAGAGGAGATTTAATTATGAAGAATCAAAAAGGCGTATTGGCTATCTTGCTGATGAATTTGTTCATCGCATTTCTTGGCATTGGACTCGTTATCCCAGTGTTACCAACGATTATGAACGAGTTGAATATTTCTGGTGCAGTGGTCGGGTATATGGTGGCAGCATTTGCGATTACTCAGCTAATCTTCTCTCCGTTTGCAGGCCGATGGGCAGATAAATACGGACGGAAAATTATGATTGTTCTTGGTTTATTTGTCTTTGGTTTTTCAGAGTTTTTATTTGGAATTGGAAAAACTGTTGAAGTACTATTTATCTCGCGTATGCTTGGTGGAGTGAGTGCTGCTTTCATCATGCCTGCGGTGGCAGCATTTATAGCAGATATTACAACGACTAGTACAAGATCGAAAGCGCTAGGTTATATGTCTGCGGCGATTAGCACAGGCTTTATTATTGGGCCAGGGATTGGTGGATTTTTAGCCGAAATAGGCACGCGTGTCCCTTTTTATTCCGCGGGGATATTAGGAGTGTTTGCCGCGATTTTGTCACTTATCCTCTTAACAGAGCCTGAGCGCGTAGCTGAAGAAGCACCGACACTTGGGCAAGTAACTGGGATTCGTCGTATTTTCATTCCTATGTATTTCATTGCATTTATTTTAATATTCGTATCAACATTTGGGCTAGCCGCATTTGAATCACTCTTTAGCCTATTCGTTGACCACAAGTTTGGCTTTACACCAAAAGATATTGCCATCGTTATTACAGGTAGTGGCATCGTGGGTGCAATTGCGCAGGTTGTATTGTTTGACCGTCTATCAAGACGTATGGGTGAAATCAATTTGATACGCTACAGTTTAGCAATTTCGGCTGTACTTGTTTTGTTGATGACCTTTGTCAGTTCTTATATATCTATTTTACTCACTACATTTGTCCTGTTTATCGGGTTTGACTTGATGCGACCAGCGATTACTTCTTACTTATCAAAAATTGCGGGCAACGAACAAGGCTTTGTCGGTGGCATGAACTCAACTTTCACTAGTATCGGTAATATTTTCGGCCCAATTATAGGTGGTGTACTTTTCGATATTAACCTAAATTATCCATACTATTTTGCGGCGATTGTTTTATTTATCGGTACGATTATTGCACTATTTTGGAAAAAGCCGAGTCATGTAACGTTATTTGCGCGAGAAACTGACTGAAAGATCAAGCATCTTCACTAGACACCACATACTGCATCATGCGAGGATAGCTAGATATCGTATAAGTAAAGGGGATCTGATTTTATGTATAAATTAGTTGCGATTGACCTTGATGGAACATTACTCACGGACGAGCTGATCATTACGCCTAGAACGATTCAAGCAATACAAAAAGCAGTAGAATTAGGGACTGTTGTGACGATTGCAACAGGCCGTATGTATCCTTCAGCCAAACAGTTTGCGCAGCAACTAGGCATCAATGTGCCGGTTATTACTTATCAGGGAGCAATCATTAAGGAAATTGCGAGTAATGAAGTGCTCTATGAACGTCTCATTCCGGCGGATATTGCACAACAGTTGGTGGATATTGCGAATGAAAAAGATTTGCATTTACAAGTTTACCAGGATGATATTCTGTATGGGGCATCAGAAAGTGACAAGCTTATTGCTTATTCTAAAAAGTCTAAGGTCCCTTATAAGGTGGAACCGGATCTCGGAAAGCTTGCCAACCGAGGATTTACGAAAGCGCTCTTTATTGAAGCTTCAGATGACCTCGATCACTTACAAGATGAATTGCGTGAGTTGTTTGGTGAGAGAGCACATATCTCTAAATCTGCTGTGAATTATCTTGAGGTGACACACCCAGAAGCGAACAAAGGAAGTGCTCTACTGCATTTGGCGAGCAAGCTGGGTATTGATCGTTCAGAAACGATTGGGATAGGCGATAATCACAATGATATTGAGCTCATTCAAACGGCTGGTTTAGGTGTTGCGATGGGCAATGCTGTCCAAGCAGTGAAGGACATCGCCGATTATACTTCGTTGACGAATAATGAAGAGGGCGTTTGTCATGCGATTGAAAAGTTTGTATTAGAACCGATGGGCGCTATAATTGAATAAAGTGAAAATAGGCATACAAAAACGCACAGTCAAATGACAATCTGTGCGTTTTTTGTATGTAAATTAAAGACGGTGCTCCCTGTATGTGTGGAACTGTGAAATACCCCTTAACCGAGTAATCTCCTCATCCGTCACTTGTTTCTCATATGCGATCACCGAATCAAGCAATTGCTCTGTTGTGCGTGCACCAACGAGGGCAGATGCGACTGTTTGATCATGAAGAACATAAGCGATGGCTGCTGCGTGCAGGTCTGCTGATTGTTCACTTAGTGTTTGGACTGTACGTGTCAGTCCGGCAGCATCATAGTCAACGAAGCCGTTTGCTTGTTCTGCTCTTGCCAAACCTTCTGCGGTCAAAAAGCCTTTAGCAATTGTTCCCCTTGTGACAACAGACGCGCCAGCTTCATGAATCATCGGGAACCATTCTTCTGGTCTGCGGTCGAGTAAACTATATTGCATCATAACTGAAATGGCAGTGCTTTTATCCAAGAATCTTTTTATGACGGTTGGACGGATCGAGGAAATGCCATATTGTCGGATGAGTCCTTCTTTTTTTAAGCTATCGAATGCATCGATTGTTTCATCGACATTGTCTTCCATTATCCCACCGTGGAGCTGATATAAGTCGATATAATCTGTTTCGAGGCGAAGCAAACTCTTTTTAATAGCTTCTGTTATATGCGCTTTGGAAGCGTCCCACGTCCAGCCCTTGCCGTCGGGATTCATTTTATTACCGGCTTTTGTAGCTAGGATAATATCTTGACGTCTTCCTTTTATTGCGTGACCAACAAGCTCTTCATTGCGACCACCCTCATACAAATCGGCTGTATCGAAATAATTGATGCCGGCATGGATTGCAGCGTCGATGATGTTTTTGGATTCCCCTAGATTATTTGGTAACGACATACAGCCCAATCCGATTTCAGACACATACAGACCACTCTTGCCTAGATCTCTTTTCTTCATAATCATGCACCCCCTGTTTTATCCATGGTACAATGTCGGCATTAGAAATTCTAGAAGAAGGGATTGACTAGCATGAATAAATACGAAGAAAAAACGCTGTCAGGTGAAACTTTGTACGAAGGAAAAGTTATTACACTACGTGTGGAAGAGGTGGAATTACCGGATGGCAATCGAGCAAAACGTGAATTAATCAAACATCCAGGGGCAGTTGCGGTTATTGCGATTACTAGGGAAGGAAAATTAGTACTTGTTGAGCAATATCGCAAAGCGTTGGAGCGCTCGCTCATTGAAATACCAGCAGGGAAAATTGACCCGGGAGAGGCTCCAGAAATAACAGCAGTCCGTGAACTGGAAGAGGAGACGGGATATGGTGCAAAGGAATTTAGTTATATTCAATCGTTTGCGACGTCACCAGGCTTCGCAGATGAAATCATTCATCTGTATTTGGCGCGTGATCTGTATAAAATCGACAGTCCTGCGGCGGGCGATGAGGATGAGTTCATAGAATTGTCGGAAGTAACGATTGAGCAGGCGGAGGATATGGTTGCGACGGGTAAAATATTCGATGCAAAAACAGCTTTTGCTGTACTCTATGCAAAAAAACTTCTAGCAAAGTGACCTAATTTTGAACGGACAAGCATATGTTGGACCAATCGAGCTTTTTAGGACAGTTGGATCTTACTTCGGTAAGCAATTATCCGTGAAAGCAGGACAAACTATGCGGAGGTGCAGCCTATGGTCCGTTCCTTATCGTTCATCCACTTATTTATTATTTTGGCGGTCGGTTATATTGGTGGGGCATTATTGTATCGCGACATGCCTACGGTTGCGATTGAAAGAGTGATTGCGCTTTATGATGTCCGTGTCGTCGGAGGACATGAGGCAGGTTATAGTAGACCTATAGGTACAGTGGCTCTGTTTTTCATCGTAACGTTTGCGATAGCGTCGTTCAGTAAAACGCGCTTTCTTGTACTGTTTTTAGGAGCAGTGAAATGCGTGTTTTTCGGTTTATCATCTTCCTATCTTCTCGGTTCGGGTGCAAAAATGATGGCCTATTCGATTTGGTGGTTTCCGTTTCAGTTCATCGGTTGCTTTCTATTTCTTATGTACTGTGCAATTCTAACTCCCCCCTACTTCATGAATACGACACTAGGGAAAAGGCGCAATATGCGTGCATTGCCAACAATAATTGGTCTATCGGTAGCCGTGCTCGCCATTGAAATTATTGTCTTTCAATTCATTCTTCTATAAAGAATAATTGTCCTCACTGCCCCAACCGTTTCCTTTATGTTGTCAGAAGGAAAGCCCATTTGGTATAATGGAAGCAGTTTGAGGGGGGCGTCGTATGGAGAGCCGAATCGATCGGATAAAAAAACAATTGCATGGGGCAAGTTACAAGTTAACGCCCCAGCGTGAAGCGACGGTTTTGGTCCTCCTTGAACATGAGGAAGACCATCTAAGTGCCGAA
Source organism: Sporosarcina beigongshangi (assembly GCF_033485195.1). Taxonomy (NCBI): domain Bacteria; kingdom Bacillati; phylum Bacillota; class Bacilli; order Caryophanales; family Caryophanaceae; genus Sporosarcina; species Sporosarcina beigongshangi. The sequence goes on along the minus strand of NZ_JAWLIR010000011.1, from coordinate 332 downwards.
GATGTATTTTTACTAGTCAAAGAGAAAGCACCCGAAATTGGGCTAGCTACTGTATATCGTACGCTTGAGTTGCTAACAGATCTTAAAGTAGTCGATAAAATCAATTTTGGTGACGGGGTATCGAGATATGATTTGCGGCAGGAAGGTGCTGCCCATTTCCATCATCACCTCATTTGCATCGAATGTGGTACAGTGGACGAAATTCAGGAAGATCTTCTCGGCGATGTCGAAAAGATTGTTGAAAGCCGTTTTCAATTTGCCATTAAAGATCATTGGTTAACGTTTCATGGTGTTTGTAAAAGATGTACATCGGATGTAGATGATAGTGAAGT